>NZ_QROQ01000002.1:0-52256 GCF_003475115.1 Collinsella sp. AF37-9
AACGGCCTATTTGCTCAGTGTGTTCGGCTGAGATCGGAAATCAACCCACCACAAAGGTACCTGTCCCCTTTGTGGTGGTGGGGTGCTAGGGGAGGAGCTTCATGGCGGCGTCGTGGGCGGCGTGCTCGTAGGCGTCGTCGAGGGGTTTGAGCGGCAGCAGGGCTGTGGCCTGCGCATCGCCGCGGCGCTCGAGGGCGTGCGCGATCAGCCAGTCGGCGAGTTCGGGGTTTTTGGGCAGCGCCGGCCCGTGCAGGTACGTGCCGATCACGCCCTTGTAGACGAGGCCCTCAAAGCCATCGTCGCCGTTGTTGCCGGTGCCCGTGACGACGGACGTTCCGAGCGGCGTGGCCGCTGTATCGAGCAGGGTGCGGCCGCCGTGGTTCTCGAATCCCACAAAGGGCTCGGGTGCCAGATTGGTTTCGACGGCTACGTTGCCGATCAGGCGGTCGGAGCCGCGTACGGTTTCGGCGGCAATGACGCCCAGGCCCTCGATGCGATTTTCGCCCATATAGTACGAACGGCCGAGCAGCTGATAGCTGCCGCAGATGGCGAGCAGCGAACCGCCGTCCTCAACATAGGCTGCGACCTTGTCTTTTTGGGCGAGCAGCTCGTGTGCCACGGCTAGCTGGTCGCGATCGGATCCGCCGCCCATCATGACGATATCGGCATCATGCAGATCGAGCACCTCGCCCATGCGGACCTCATCCACGCGAACGGGGATGCCGCGCCAGGCGCAGCGGCGCTCGAGGGCGATGACGTTGCCGCCGTCGCCATAGAGGTTGAGGGCATCGGGATACAGGTAGACGATGCGCAGCGGACGCGAGAGCTCGACCGGCACAATGTCGGTGGGGACAGCGCCGCCATCGGCGCGCGTTACGGCGTGGGAGGCAACCGAGCTCGCATCGGTGCTCTTAAGCCCGTCGAGCTCCTTGACCAGCGGCGGGAAGGCCGTGTAGTTGGCGACGGCATAGAAAGTGTCGCCAGCCTCCTCGTCTGCTACGGCGCCGATCGCCTGCTCGATATTCGAGATGATAGCGGCGTCGATGCCGGCATACTTGAGGCGTACCTGCATATCGTGCGCGCGCGTGCCACCGGCAAAGGCGACAAGCCCTGGGGTATCGGCGATGCGCTCGAAATCGACGTCGTAGATCCACGAGACATCGTGACCGTCGGCGTCGTTGTCGTTCAGGAAGAAGGCGCAGAGCCTGCCGCCTGCCGTTTTAATGGACTGAATCTGGCGATCGAAGCCCACGGGATTTTTGGCCAGGTTTGCCTCGACGGTACGGCCGGCGATCTCCCAGCGGCCCATGCGTCCGCCGGCGGGGACGTAGGCATCGAGCGTTGGCTGCAGATGTGCCGCGTCCACGCCCAGCTCGCGCGCCGCAAAGAAGGCGGCGGCAACGTTGTAGACCATGTACAGGCCGTTGTAGCGCGTGACGATGTGCGTTGCAGGTGCGTCGGTATCGGGTCCAAAGTTCAGGTCAAAGTCGTAGCCACTGCAGGTGAGCTCAACGCCTGTCACGCGACGGACCAGCGCGGGACGACCCCAACCGCACGAAGGACAATGATAGGCGCCGAGCTGGCCGTACTGCACATAGTCGTACTCCAGCGGCGCGTTGCACTGTGAGCAAAAACGCGAGTCGCTAATGCGATCGGACTCGGTGCCCGTGGCACCGTCGATGCCAAAGGCGATGCTCGTGTTGGGGACGCGTGCGGCGATCGAGGCGCACAGCGGATCGTCGGCGTTGTAGATGAGCGTCGTTGCCGGCGAAAGCTCCAGCGCGTGGGCGATGACGTCCTGGGTGTGGTCGATCTCGCCGTAGCGGTCCAGCTGGTCGCGGAACAGGTTGAGCAGCACAAAGTAGGTCGGCTTGAGCTTGGGCAGGACGCGCACCGTGTAGAGCTCGTCGCACTCAAAGATGCCTACGCGCTTGCTGCTGGCCGTTCGCTTAAGGTTGCCGCGCGCCTCGAGCAACGCGCCCACCACGCCCGGCTCCATGTTGTTGCCGGCGCGGTTGCATACCACGGTGGCGCCGCTGGCGGCAACGGCATCGGCGATGAGGTTGGAGGTGGTGGTCTTGCCGTTGGTGCCGGTGATCACCACGCTGCGGTCGACCAGGCTCGCGAGGTCGCTTAGCAGCTCGGGGTTGATCTTCATGGCGATGCGGCCTGGAAGTACGCCGCCCTGGCGTTTGAGGACAGAGCGCAGCCCCCAGCGGGCGATATCGCTCGAGGTGCAGGCGAGAGATGAGCGGAAGTTCATGAAGTCGTTCCTAACGTAAATGACATGGTCGTGGCGATTGTGCCGTTAAAAGCCGTAACGGCGCGCAAATTCCTGGGCAAGCTGCGATACGTCGTCGCAGGCGTTGGCCCAGGGGGCAAAGTCGGGAGTATCCGAGATGATGCCGTCGGCCTCCCAAACTGCCTGATGCGAAAGGTCCCAGGGGTCGTGCGGTTCGGGCCGGCAGGGAAGGTACGGCGTCTGATACATGGGATTCAGCAAAAAGAACGCGCCGCCCTCGCAGCGGTTGGCAAACTCGCGCAGCGCGCGTGTCGCCGGGCGTATCTTGTTTGTTTTGAACAACAGGATCGTGCGGGCGAGTAGGTACCAGGGGGAATCCTCGAGGACATCGGCCCCCATCTGTTCCTCGAGCTGGTGGGCCAGGGCAAAAAAGCCGTCCTCGTCTTCCAGGCGAGCGAGGGCGAGTAGCACGGTGCCTGCAGCTCGGGTGGGATAGCCTTCCGCCTTAAGAACACGGCGGGCATAGTTGGCGGCAGCACGGTAACGAGCGCTCGCCATGCACAGCTGCGAGATGGCCTCGAGCGTGTGGAGCCACCCGATTAAAGCCGGCTCGCTTACGGTGAGGTCGGCAGCTGTCACGCCGTCTGCCAGCACTCTGTTGGCCCAGTAGTGCGGGGCCTCCATGTCAAACCCGGGCACGCTTTGCTGCAAGTAATCGGCCGTGGTCGCCTCGAGCTTCATCAAGTCGCCTAGACAGGCGTCGACGGGCGTGTCCGCCAAAATGATGGCGAGCAGCTGGGCATCGAGGACATGCGCATCGATGCGGACG
The DNA here is from genome assembly GCF_003475115.1 of Collinsella sp. AF37-9. Classification (NCBI taxonomy): domain Bacteria; kingdom Bacillati; phylum Actinomycetota; class Coriobacteriia; order Coriobacteriales; family Coriobacteriaceae; genus Collinsella; species Collinsella sp. AF37-9. The sequence goes on from NZ_QROQ01000002.1 coordinate 3,072, forward strand.
ATCTTGAGCAGCTCATCGCGCATGTCATCGAACAGGCGGTTGCGCGTCTGCTCAAACTCCTCGTCGCTTCCCATGTCCTCGATGCGATGAAGCTCGTCGAGCAGGTGGCGGTGAACGCCGGCATAGGACAGCAGCGCCTGGGCGTGCTCGGTCTGCGCATACTTGTGAGGGTTGACGCTCACGTCGTTATGGACAAGCTCGCGTGCTGCATCGGTGAGTTCGGGGTGCGACGCAACATAGGCGCGCTCCAGGTAGGCGGGGATGTAGACGCTCGGATCCATTAGAGGTCTCCTCCCTTAAACGGCAAGCCCTGCTCGGCCGCCCGCAGGATTCGTTCGTCGATCTGGGAACGCACGATATCGTTGGTGGCGACCCAGGCGGCGAAGCTGGCGTTGTCGGGGGCGCCCAAGCCCTCCTGCAGTACCGGCGTCGCCTCGGACAGCGCAAGGACAAGCTCGTCGGTAGAGCCCACACCCACGTTGACGCGGGCATAGACGCCATCGGGAAACTCGGTTTGGAAGTAGAGTGCCTCGGCCGCGTGCGGGCACGAGCGTGCAAGGATGCGCAAGTAGTGCTCGGCACCCTCGTAGTCCAGCTCGCGCCAGGCTGCGCTCATCAGTGCGATGAGCGTCCACGGGTCCAAGTCGCGCTCCGCGTCCTTGGGACGACGACGCAGCGGCGTGTTGGCGAGATAGGGGACGGAGTGGGCAGAGCGAAAGCGCTTGAGCTCCTCGGCAGGGTATTCGAGCTTCGCCATGGCGAGCATCGCGGTGTGGCGGACGCCGGCCGGATCGTTGGGGGCAAAGTCGAGGCTGCGGTTTGCAGCTTCGAGCGACATGCGATAGCGTCCGCTAATGAGGGCGCGCGATGCAAGGGCGGCAAGCCAGCGCAGGTAGGGGCGGCGCATAAGGTCGCCCGCGGCCTCGCGCTCATAGGGGTCCTGCGCCGAGGCGATCTTGAACGCCAGGTCATGCTCGACTTCATCGCGCTTGGATACCAGGTACTGTACGTATTCCTCGTTGGAGTCGGCGGTGAGGGCCGTCAGCATGCGCTGGGCATCCCAGTTGGTCGGATCGAGCGCGGCGGCCTCGCGAAGCATGTTCTCGGCAGCGGCCTCTTCCTGCTCGGCTTGGGCATCGTCGGGGATAAAGGGAATGCGGTAGTCGACAGCCTCGACCACCTTGGCAATCAGATGTCCGGCGCGGTCGCGATCATGCACGATGAGCGGCGCGGGGTTGCGGGTGAATTGTTCCATCAGACGCTCTACGGCGGTGCCATCGGTGAGCGGGATATTGTCGCGGCGCAAGGCCTCAAGAACGAGGCGATGGCAATCCTCTTGAATGGGATCGAATGCCATGGGGCCTCCTTTGCTGCGGTTAGGGTTCAAATGTCTCTATATAAGGTTCTAGTTTACCCGCATGTGGCACACCGGGGGTGTCGCACTTGGACTTGCACCTTTGCACCACGAAGACGGATGTCGCACAAATGTCGGCACCTTGGACGACCGAGTGGTATCACGGTGCCGCAAACGGTCGATTTTTGGCGGCGAACGGTGCATATTTTGGAGGGGCACAGTCCTGCCCAGGATATGTAGTCAACCTTGATAAAACGTTTGCCCAGCTTGGGAGTATGAATGCCGCACAAGGGTCTTCAGGGATAGAAAAAACGTTTCATCATTGGCGGCTTTAGGTGAATAACTGACCAACCAGAACGGTAAAATAGTGTTTGTCTGAGCGTTGAGACGTTTAGACATCGCGCATTGTCATCGCCGGCAACGCGCAAACCGGTCCTAACGGAGCCAATTGGGTGCTCCGTTATATACGCAAGTCTAAGAGGGGCTTGTTTAGGAGGCACAGTATGGGACGTTTTACCAATCCTCGCGATCTGTACTTTGGTGAGGGCGCTCGCCACGAGGTGAAGAACCTCAAGGGCAAGAAGGCCATCATCGTTTCTGGCGGCAGCTCTATGCGCCGCGGCGGGTTCCTGCAGGACGTCGAGAACGACCTTAAGGAAGGCGGTTTCGAGGTCAAGCTGTTCGAGGGCGTCGAGTCCGACCCGTCCATCGAGACGGTCATGAAGGGCGCCGAGGCCATGCGCGAGTTCGAGCCCGACTGGATTATCGCCATCGGTGGCGGCTCGCCCATCGATGCCGCTAAGGCCATGTGGGTCTTCTACGAGTATCCCGAGGAGTCCTTCGATAACATCATCCAGCCGTTCAGCTTCCCGGAGCTGCGTCAGAAGGCTCATTTCTGCGCCATCTCCTCTACCTCCGGCACCGCTACCGAGGTCACCGCGTTCTCCGTCATTACCGACTACGCCAAGGGCATCAAGTACCCGCTGGCCGACTTCAACATCACCCCTGATGTCGCCATCGTCGACCCCGAGCTCACCTACACCATGCCCGCCAAGCTGTGCGCTCACACCGGCATGGATGCTCTGACCCACTGCATGGAGGCCTACGTTTCCACCTGCGCCTCTATGTTCACCGACGCCAACGCCCTGCACGGCATCCGCGAGATCGTCGAGTGGCTGCCCAAGTCCTATGCTGGCGACCATGAGGCCCGTCAGCACATGCACGAGGCTCAGTGCATCGCCGGTATCGCCTTCTCCTCGGGCCTGCTCGGCATCGTTCACTCCATGGCTCACAAGACCGGTGCTGCCTTCGAGAACGGCCACATCATCCACGGTGCCGCTAACGCCATGTACCTGGGCAAGGTTATCCAGTGGAACTCCAAGGACCCGCGTGCTGCTGAGCGTTACGCTTACGTGGCCAAGGAGATCCTGCACCTTCCCGGCGAGACCAACGAGGAGCTCATCGCTGCGCTCGTCCAGAAGATTCGCGACCTCAATGACCAGCTCAACATTCCGCAGTCCATCAAGGATTACGCGAATGGTGGCGTGAAGGTCGACGCCGAGAACCCGCAGATGGTTTCCGAGGAGGAGTTCCTCGCCAAGCTGCCCGAGATCGCTGCGAACGCCGAGACCGACGCCTGCACGCCCGAGAACCCGCGTGAGACCAAGGCTGCCGACTTCGAGAAGATCCTCAAGGCCTGCTACTACGACACCGACATCGATTTCTAATCGACTCTTGTTATCGTAACGAGGGGCTCCGCACGTATCCGTACGGAGCCCCTTTCTTTTTTCTTTTAGAGAATGGGATAGTTATGGCTGCAATTTTCAATAGCCCCAGCAAGTACATCCAGGGTCCGGACGAGCTCGTCAAGCTCGGCTCCTATGTCGAGCCGCTCGGCGCTAAGGCCCTCGTCATCGTGACGCCTTCGGGCAAGAAGCGCGTCGGTGCCAAGATCGAGGGTGGTTTTGCCGAGGCTAAGGCCGAGTTGCTGTTTGAGGACTTTAACGGCGAGTGCTCCAAGAGCGAGGTCGATCGCCTGGTTGCGCTCGCGCGCGACAACGGCTGCGACATCATCGTCGGCGTCGGTGGCGGCAAGATCCTCGACACCGCCAAGGCCGTCGCCTACTACCTGGAGTCCCCGGTCATCATTTGCCCCACCATCGCTTCGACCGATGCCCCGTGCTCGGCGCTCTCCGTGCTCTATACCGATGACGGCCAGTTCGATAAGTACCTGTTCCTTAAGGCGAACCCCAATATCGTTCTTATGGATACGACGGTTATCGCGGCGAGCCCGGTACGCCTGACGGTGGCAGGTATGGGCGATGCGCTCGCAACCTACTTTGAGGCCCAGGCGACGCACGATGCCGACGGTGGCACCTGCGCTGGTGGCAAAGGCGGCATGGCCGGTCTGGCGCTTGCCAAGCTCTGCTACGAGACGCTTATGGCCGATGGCGTCAAGGCCAAGGTCGCGCTGGAGAAGGGTGCGCTCACGCCTGCCGTCGAGCATATCATCGAGGCCAATACGCTGCTTTCGGGCATTGGCTTTGAGAGCTCGGGCCTTGCTGCTGCTCATGCCATCCACAATGGCCTGACGATGCTGCCCGAGTGCCACGGCATGTATCACGGCGAGAAGGTCGCCTTTGGCACCATCGTTCAGCTGGTACTCGAGGATGCTCCGACTGAGAAACTCGAGGAAGTCTTGGGCTTCTGCATTGAGCTGGGCCTGCCGGTCACGATGAAGGAACTTGGCGTTGCCGAGCTTACGCGCGAGCAGGCCATGATTGTTGCCGAGGCCGCCTGCGCGCCCGATGACACCATGTGCAACATGCCGTTTGAGGTGACGCCCGAGATGGTCGCAAACGCCATCCTGGGTGCCGACGCGCTGGGTCACTACTACCTTATGGATGAGTAAATCAAGCTAAGGAAGGGGCAAAGCCAGCAGACGGCTTAGCCCCTTTTTGCTATGGTGCAAACCAACCTGACCCCATCGCACCAAGTTGGTGCAAAGGGGTCAGGTTACTTTGCACCAATCGTTGTTTGATGAAGGGCGGATTCTCGTATGGCGCTTCCTATGGTTTACGGCGGTCCCGGTCGGTATGTTCAGGGGCCGGGCGAACTTTCGCGTCAGGGCAGGTATTTGTCATGGTTGGGCTGCGCTGCCTATGTCTTGTTTGACCAGGGCACCGAGGATCGGCTGTGCAGGCAGATTGTCGATGGATTTCTGGACGACGATCTAAGCGAGCCGTTCTTTAAAATTTACAACGGTCCGTGTACGGAAGAGGCTGTTGCCGAAATGGCTAAGGAAGCCCAGGCTGAGTATTGCGACATGGTGGTGGGTATTGGCGGTGGCAAGATGCTCGATATCGCCAAGGCAGTAGCGTTTTATGCCGAGTTGCCGTTGTGCGTATGTCCCACGGCGGCCTCAATGGATGGTCCGTGCAGCGCGATTTCGGTGCTGTATCACGAGGATGGGTCGTTCGACCGCTACCTGATGCTCGAGAAGAATCCAGATCTGGTCGTGGTCGATACCAACGTGGTCGCAGCGGCCCCACTGCGTATGACGATCGCTGGTATGGGCGATGCGCTGGCAACGTACTTCGAGGCGCGTTCGTGCGCCGCGGCGCACGGCGCCAACGAGCACGGTGGCGCGCCGGGGCACTTGGCTCTGGTTGCGGCTCGTGCCTGCTACGACACACTTATGGAGTGCGGTGTCGCTGCCAAGCGCGATCTCAAAAAGGGGCGTACGTCGCCAGCGGTTGAACGCCTGATCGAGTGCAATATTTTGCTCTCGGGTGTCGGCTTTGAGAGTGGCGGCTTGGCGTTGGCGCATGCCATCGCCAACGGGCTGACGATTCTGCCCGAGTGCAAGGCCATGCATGGTGAGGCCGTGGCATTTGGTCTGGTGGTGCAGCTGCGCCTGGAGCGTGCACCCGAGCTTGATCAGGTGCTCGAGTTTTGCCAGCGCGTCGGTCTGCCGACGACGCTTGAGGAGCTGGGGCTTGATGAGATTACCGATGCCGATTTGCTGAGCGTTGCTGACGCAACTTTTAAGAACGAGCGCAACATGGCCAACGAACAGACAAAGGTGACCAGGCAAAAGCTCGTGCAGCTCATGTGCGAGGCATAGTTTGGCGCTTGATTGGCCTTGTGCAATCGAGGCGGCGATAGGCCATGGGCTATTTGCCGCAAAGATGCTCCGCGTGTAATTTGCCCGAGGCGTGGGCCGATAGCGTATCATTATCTCTTGCTTGTTTGCACTGCTCAGGGAGGGGCCGCGCATGGCGCAGGAACACGATCTGTTTGATGACATTATCGAGATCAGCAAGGGTTTCGACTTTCTTAAAAACCCGCTTGGCGGTGTGACCGATGCGCTCGATCCGTCGGCGCCGCAGTGGAATCCTGCTGACTACAAGGAGCGTCCGCGCGGCAACACCATTCCGTGCTTGACCTGCAAAAACGAAAAGAGTGGCTGCACCGCGTGCATGGACGTGTGCCCGGTCAACGCCATCGAGGTCGAGGAAGATGCCATCGAGATCCTCGATTCCTGTCGCAAGTGTGGCCTGTGCGCCGCTGCCTGTCCGACTGAGGCGATCATCTCGCCGCGCCTGGCGCCCAAAAACCTGTATGACGACATTGTCTCGGCGGCTACAAGTCACGAGACCGCCTACGTTACCTGCACGCGCGCCCTTAAGCGCATGCCGCGCGAGAACGAGGTCGTCGTTGCCTGCGTGGGCGATATTACAGCCGAGACCTGGTTCTCGGTGCTGGCCGACTATCCCAACGTGAGTGTGTATCTGCCGCTGGGCGTGTGCGATAAATGCCGCAACACCGGTGGCGAGGACATGCTGGGCGAGGCGATTGCGAAGGCCGAGGAATGGGCTGGTACGGGTATGGGCCTGGAGGTCGACCCCAAGAGCCTCAAATGCCATAAGCGCCGCGAGTACGAGCGCAAGGAATACATGGAAAAGATCGCCCGTACCACGGGCCTGACCGTGACCAAACTCAATCCGGCGACGGCGGCACTGGCTTCGGTGACGCAGAAGCTCAAAGCCCATCGCCATCAGATCACCCAGCTGGAGCGCACGCTCAACACCATGTGCGGCACCACGACGACCAAGCGTCGCCGTTCGCTCACCCATGGGCGCCAGCTGGTACTCTCGACGTTGCAAAACCACCCCGAGCTTGCCCAGAACATGCAGGTGAGCACGCCGGAATGCGATTTTGACAAGTGCACGTCGTGTGGCGAGTGCGTCAACGTGTGCCCCACGTTTGCCTGCGATTTGGTGGGAAGCGGCCGCTTTGCACTGGAGTCCACGTATTGCCTAGGCTGCGGAGCCTGCGTCAAGGTGTGCCCCGAGCATGCGCTTAAGTTGGTTGAACATGATGCATCCAACCTAGTCGTCGTCGATCCCGAGGCCGAGGAAAAGGCCGCCCAGAAGGCTAGGGCCCACGAAGAAGCCCAGAAGGTCAAGGCTGAGGCGAAGGCCAAGCTCGACAAGATGCTCGATCAGGTGGAGAAGCTCGCGGACTAGTCAGCGACCCCTATCTCTGCTTCATTCGTGCCGCCGTGGCGTCCGGGTTCGCCCAGATGCTGCGGCGGCGCTATACTTATGCAGTTTGAAGTACCTGTACCAAAAGGAGCTGTCGTGTCCCTTTCCATCGGTATCGTGGGCCTGCCCAACGTGGGCAAGTCGACGCTGTTCACCGCGCTTACCAAAAAGACCGGCCTTGCCGCCAACTACCCGTTTGCCACGATCGACCCCAACGTGGGTATCGTCGATGTGCCCGATAGCCGCCTGCAAAAGCTCGCCGACATTGTCAACCCGGGTCGCATTGTGCCGGCTACGGTCGAGTTCGTCGACATCGCAGGTCTGGTGAAGGGCGCTAACGAGGGCGAGGGTCTGGGCAACCAGTTCTTGGCAAACATCCGCGAGACCGACGCCATCTGCGAGGTCGTTCGCTACTTTAAGGACCCCAACGTTATGCGCGAGGTGGGCCGCACCGGCGAGTTCGTCGACCCTGCCGGTGACGCCGACACCATCATGACCGAGCTCATTCTGGCCGATATGGGCACGCTCGAGAAGCAGCTGCCCAAGCTCGAGAAGGAGGCCAAGCGCGACAAGGAGCTCATGCCCAAGTTCGAGGTCGCCAAGCGTCTGCTTGCCTGGCTCAACGAGGGCAAGCGCGCCGCATCCATGGAGATGACCGACGAGGAGCGTGCCGCCGCCAAGGGCCTGTTCCTGCTCACCATGAAGCCCATCCTGTATGTGGCCAATGTGGACGAGGATATGCTCAACGACGATCTGGCGCCCATCGATGGCGTCAAGCCGCTGCCGATTTGCGCCAAGATCGAGGCCGAGCTTTCCGAGCTCGATCCCGAGGACGCCGCCGACTACCTGGAGAGCCTGGGCCTGGAGCAGCCCGGTCTGGACGTGCTCGCGCAGGCCGCCTATAAGCTGCTCGGCCTGCAGTCGTTCTTTACGGCTGGCGAGATGGAGGTCAAGGCCTGGACGGTGCGTCAGGGCGCGACCGCCCCGCAGGCCGCCGGCGTGATCCACACCGACTTTGAGCGCGGCTTTATTAAGGCCGAGGTCATTGGTTACGACGACTACATCGAGCTTGGTGGCGAGCAGGGCGCCAAGGCTGCTGGCAAGCTGCGTATTGAGGGCAAGGACTATGTCATGGCCGATGGCGACGTCGTGCACTTCCGCTTTAACGTGTAAGGACGACGCATATGTTTAAATATGGCAAAAAAGCTGGCTATATGGGTATTGCGCTGCTCGTACTTGCGGTGATTCCGCTGGTGGTCGCAGCGTGTGTTATCCCCAACATTGGTCCCGAGGTGGCAACAAAGTTTAATGCCGCCGGTGAGGTGACGCGCTGGGGCAAGAGTTACGAGCTGTTGGCGCTTCCGGTGCTCAACTTGCTGCTGAGCGTGGCGACGTACTTTACGGCGGGACGTCAGGCTAAAAACAATGACGACTCCGCCGCCATGGCGCGCATCGTGTGCGAGCGCTACCTGCGCAACGGTTGCATCACGGGTGTGTTCCTCAACGTAATCAACGTTTACTTTATGTACTCGGCGATTACCGGAACGGGCTTTGGCTTTGGTTTCTAGCTTGTCCTTTTAGGCAACGAGCCTGCAAGCATATTCGATGGCTGCTGCGAGGCCGCCGCTCGATCGTGGTTTAAAGACCATGTCGGCGGCGGCCTCGTTTTCGTATCCGGCGCCGCGAAGACAGAGCGCGATACCGGCTTCTAAAAGGAGCGGCAGGCCGCGTTGGCTGGTTGCGATTACGGCAGCCTGATTGAGCGAGCAGCTGTGCGCTTGGCATTGGATGGCAAGTTCGCCTTGCGCCGGGCAAGGGACCAGAACGGCGGCGACGCGACTTGATAGTAATGCAAATGCTGTGCGCTCATCGGGCGAAAGGCATTCGGCTTCAACGACGACGAGCTTGGGCGGTGCGCTGTTTGTGCGAAGCGTGGCTCGGTACATGCGGACCGAAGAACCCGACATAGAAAACTCCTGTGTATTCGGCAAAACGTAAACTATGGTTTACGTTTTTGTTCAGCTCCATTTCAAACTCGGCTGCATGGACGAACGTGCGAAACAGATTCTTGGCAGGCGGGTCGAAGAGACACGCAGGGACCTTGGTATCTCCAAGGTTGATTTTTGTGTGGCGACAGGAATCAGCCGACCCTACCTCGACCGAATCGAAGATGGGACGGCAAATTTCACGCTCAAGGTTCTATTTAAGATCGCGCCCGCACTCGGCATGACGGTGTCAGAGCTTCTCGAGGGGATCGAATAGGGGATACCCGTCGACAACTGAATTACGCCATCGGGATGCGGTCGTGGTTGACTTGGCTGTAGAACAGGCGCTGAATCTCGGCCGCATCACGTGACTGGCCGAGTGCCCACATGGTTTTGGCCACGAGCGTCTCGGTGGTCATGTCGTCGCCGCGCAAAATGCCCGGATGATCGGCGTAGGCACGGCCGACCTCATAAACACCCAGGTCAAGGCCCTCTTCGGGGACCTGCGTGGTCATAACGACAGTGCGACCCGAATCGACCCAGCGGAAAATTGCCTCTTGGAACGACTCGCCCGACTCACCAAACTCGGGGATACCGCCAATGCCAAAGGTCTCCAGAATCACAGCGTCGTAGCTATCGGCAAGAGCGTCCAGGATACCCGGGTTCACGCCGGGTGTCAGCTTAAGGACAAATACGCGCGGGTCGATGCTGTCGTAGAAGCGAACCGGGTTCTCGTCCTGGTGAGTGCCGTGGAGTCCGTTGCGAACGATGCGGTCGTTGCGGATATAGGCAATGGGCGGATAGTTGACGCTAATGAACGCGTTAAAGCTCATGGTGCGCTGCTTGCGGGCGCGCGTGCCGGCAATGGCTACGCCGCCAAAGACAATCGAGACGTCGTGCGAATGCTCGTCGAGCGCATAGAGCAGGCTCTGGTACAGGTTGAGCTTGGCGTCGGTAAAGGGATTGCCCATGGGCTTTTGCGAGCCGGTGAGTACGATGGGCTTGGGGCTGTCCTGAATCAGATAGGAAAGCGCCGCCGCGGTGTAGCTCATGGTGTCGGTGCCGTGCAGAATCACGAAGCCGTCGTGGTCGGCATAACCCTCGACGATGACGTCGCGGATACGCATCCAGTCGCTCGGACGCATATTGGTGCTGTCGATGTTCATGGGCTGCACGACGTCGAGCTCGCAGAGGCCCGAGATCTCGGGGACGCTCTGGGCGAGCTCCTCACCGGTCAGGGCGGGGGAGAGGCCGTTGCCGTCCTCGGTCGATGCGATGGTGCCGCCCGTGGCGATGAGAAGGATGCGCTTCATGCTGGTATTCCTATCGGTTTTGTCGCCGCAAGGGCGGAGTCGTTCGGCAGTATTGTGGCACAGGGCGTCCAATGTTCAAACGTATTACATCATCTGTAACGTTTGGTAACACTTCAATTGCCGTCAAATAGGCCCCGGTCGTGCGTTTGCCGTGCACTGATGGCTGCGAGGGACGAGAAACCCCATATAACGTGTACACTATGTAAGCTGTTTTCGTTTATTCGCGCGGGTGGGCACAGGCTCCCCGCCAACAAGAGGGGGAAACCATGGATCAAAAGGCTTCCGCAAAGGTCCTCGTACTCGACTTTGGTGCGCAGTACGGTCAGCTCATTGCCCGTCGCGTCCGCGACCTCAACGTGTATTCCGAGATCGTTCCCTGCGACATCTCGGCCGATGAGATTCGCGAAATGAACGCCTCTGCGCTCATCCTCTCTGGCGGCCCGGCTTCTGTGTATGCCGAGGACGCTCCGTCCATCGATCCCGCCATCTTTGACCTGGGCCTTCCCGTTCTGGGCTTTTGCTACGGCCATCAGATCACGGCCGTGACGCTCGGCGGCAAGGTCGGTCACTCCGAGGTGGGCGAATACGGCCGCGCCACCATCACGCGTACGGCCGGCGCCAAGCTCTTTAACTCCACGCCTATGGAGCAGACCGTGTGGATGAGCCACCGCGACGCCGTGTCCGAGGTGCCCGAGGGCTTTACCGTTACCGCCAGCACCGACGTGTGCCCGGTTGCCGCCATGGAGTGCGTCGAGCGCAAGATCTTCACCACGCAGTTCCACCCCGAGGTCAAGCACTCCGAGTACGGTCAGCAGCTGCTGAGCAACTTTCTGTTTGAGATCTGCGGCCTGGAGCCCAACTGGAGCATGGATAACCTGGTCGAGACCATGACAGCCGAGTTCCGCGAGAAGGTCGGCGACGACCGCGTGATTCTGGCCCTGTCCGGCGGCGTCGACTCCTCCGTCGTGGCTGCGCTGGGCGCTCGCGCCGTGGGCAAGCAGATGACCTGCGTGTTCATCAACCACGGCCTGCTGCGCAAGGGCGAGCCCGAGCAGGTGGAGGAGGTCTTCACCAAGCAGTTTGACGTCGACTTTATCCACGTCCACGCCGAGGACCGTTATGCCGAGCTTCTGGCCGGCGTGACCGAGCCCGAGGAGAAGCGCCGCATCATCGGTACGCAGTTCTGGAAAGAGTTCTTCGCCGTGGCGCAGCAGCTCGAGACCGATGGCAAGCCGGTCAAGTACTTGGCTCAGGGCACCATCTACCCCGACATCATTGAGTCCGGCGCTCGCAAGACGGGCGGCAAGACGGCTACCATCAAGAGCCATCACAATCTGATCCCGTTCCCCGAGGGCGTGCGCTTCGACCTTATTGAGCCGCTCGACCACTTCTTTAAGGACGAGGTCCGCGCGCTTGGTCTGGCGCTCGGTCTGCCGGGTCATATCGTGTTCCGCCAGCCTTTCCCGGGCCCGGGTCTGGCCATCCGCATCATCGGTGCGGTCGACAAGGAGAAGCTCGAGATCCTCAAGAATGCCGACGCCATCGTGCGCGAGGAGCTCGACGCCTATAACCAGCGTCTGTTTGAGCAGACCGGCGAGCGCAACTCCGAGCATAGCTGCTGGCAGTATTTCGCCGTCCTGCCCGACATTAAGTCCGTCGGCGTTATGGGCGACGAGCGCACCTACCAGCGCCCAATTATCCTGCGTGCCGTCGAGTCCAGCGATGCCATGACCGCCGACTGGGCCAAGCTGCCCTACGACGTCCTGGCCCGCATCTCCGGCCGCATCGTGGCCGAGGTTCCCGGCGCCAACCGCGTGTGCTACGACATCACGTCCAAGCCGCCCGCGACGATTGAGTGGGAATAGAACATACGTTCGATAAAATAATATAGTATCAGATAGCGGGCACGGTTTCAATTGAATCCGTGCCCGCTGCTGTATGCGTGTCCTTGCACGCCCAATATGCGCCGTAAAAGCCGTCTTCTTCGACGTCAAAGTGAATGCGCTTCGTTTTCGCCTCTCAAAATCTTATTTTCACGATTTGCATTTTCATCCCGTTGTCACCGACCCTTGCGAGAAACCGGAAAAAGCAGCTGACAGAAGAGTCTCTCAAATCGTTGTAGCCCAGCATATAGCCGCGACTTGTGACCTGCAGACGGCTGTCCCACGTGCCGATTTCCTTGGCGGCATCCGAAACCGCAAAATATGCCCCCACATCCTTGATTTTTGCAGTCTTAAGCCATGTTTTTGCGATCATCTTTACCGCCGTCCGATTGGCAGCATCAAAGACCAGCACACTGCCGGGGAAAGCGTCCGCCATCCCCCGCACCAGTTCCCGGACCTGCTGGGTCAGAAAGTAATAGAACACCCCGGAGGCAAAGAACACCGCCCCGCGGGAGGCATCGATTTTGCTAAACCATGCGGTGTCTTTCAGGTCGCAGGGGATATTTTGTTCTCGATCCCCGGCGGGCAGTAGCTGCTGCCGCAAGGCAATCACATCCGGGAAGTCCAGATTGTAGATCTTGCATCTACCGTTGTCGCAGGTTCTGCCGGTGTTGTCCAGCCCGCAGCCCAGATTGACCACCGCCGCATTGGGGTGGCCTTTCAGGTAATCCCGCACCTCGAAAGCAAGATCACTCTGCCGTGTGGCCACCTCCAGCGCACCAAAGCGCTGTATCAGGCTGCGGGAGTTTTTCTCTGCCTCTGAAAAGTCGTAGTCGATCTGGTCGAGCAGACGAACCGCTGTTTCATCCCTGTAAAGGTTCGGGTACAACTCCGTACACAGCTTCCGGGAATACAGCGGGAGGATCAGCGTCTCCTGCACGGTGTTTTTCTCAATTTTACATTTCATAGGTTTCTTCCTCAGTGAATAAAAACTGTCATAATTGCCGCCAGCATAGCCGCTATGACCGTCATGCCTATCGCCATGTGCAGGATGGATGCAAAAATGCCCGTGCTTGATACCCCTACTTCCGCGCCGTGACGCAGAGCCACTTTTTCTTTTTGTGTATCTGCACCTCGTGAAAACCCGCCTGCTCCAGACATGCCTTTAATTCAATGTCCTTGTAGATGGTCATGCCGCCGATGATCTGCGTCCACCTCTCGTCCTTGTCCGTATCGCCATTGCTCTCGTTGCAGATAAGAATTGTCCCGCCTGGCTTCAGCGTCCGCCAGACCTCACGGAAGCATCGGGGCAAATCAGGCCAAAAATAGACGGTCTCAAAGGCCGTGGCGGCATCGAAGTAGCTATCCTCAAACACCATATCCGCCACACTGCCTTGCAGAACGGCGCAACGCCCCTCCTGAATTGCAATTCGGTTGAGCTTTCTAGTCTTCTCCACGCTGACGGGCGAATAGTCGACGCCCTTGACGACGCCATGCGGGCATTTTTTCAGCAGCCGTTTTATGTTCGCCCCGCCGCCGCAGCCGCAATCCAGCACCTTGGCATTTGGCGCAAGTCGTAGAAATCGAAGTCCCCACCGCGCCACAGGGCTGTGGCCCAGATTCATCATGGCAACCATAAGTTTTCCGCCGAGGCCCACGGGCTTGCGGGTGTTTTCAAAGAACGACATCTGGCCCCTCCGATTTCGTGCATTCCGCATAGGTCAATGGGAACGAGGCCTTCAGCACCGCGCTTTTCTGCACCGCCCAGCCGTTTTGACGCAGGAAACGCAGGTATTCCTCGCTTGTCCACCTGCTGTGGAGGGGGAATCCCGCCATACTCATGAAAAAGGCTTTTGCCTTGCCGGAAACCGAGTTCCCCGCGTGGGTGAAGGTTGGCGCGATGAGCACGCCGTCGTCCTTCAGTACCCGCCTGATTTCTTGCAGTGCCTTTTCCGGATGCGGCACTATGTGAAGCGCGTTGGACGCGATCACCACTTCGAAGGACTTCTGTGCATAGGGCAGGCGGAACATATCTTGTACGGAAAAGTGCAGCTTTGCGGATTGATTGTCCCGCTTTGCTTCAAGGATCATCTGTGCAGAAGCGTCCGTAGCCTCGATGTGCACCGCCGCATCCACGATGCTCTTTGCGATAAGCCCCGTGCCGGTGGCAACCTCCAGTACGGTTTTTGCTTTCACCACCGGCCTGATCAGCTCATACATCTTCTCATACGCCGCCCGGTCCTTTCGCATGAAACGGTCGTACCGACCGGCATTCTTGTCCCAGAAGCCCTTGCGTTCGTGCATGGCTATCGCCCCCCAAACAGTTAGAGCAATCTAACTATAACACACGAATCATGCAGTAAGATAAGGCTAACCTTATTTCTTGGCCAAGACGCATCTCTTCGGTTTTGCTTATAACGGTGTGAGTCAGATACTAAGCTGGAGCTGAAGAAGGAGCTTGGCGGACAGGTAGGTCGATACCGGTTCCCGGAACGGTGATCTAGCCAATTACACCAGGGCTCTAGTCATGCAGGTAAACCCAATCCATGACGGGAAATAGGTCCTTTTCTCTAGCTCGACGTCTTTCGGAGCTTGACGATTTGGACTGATGGAGGTGAGAAGTCCCTCACTGCGCCAATACCAGAAGATTGCGCTATAGACATCTCTCCGACCCTTTGAATCACCCCTTTTCACGCCACCCGCTACGAACCCCGGCGGAAGCTAGGGAGTGATTAAAAAGGCGACCTGCGGTTTTGCGAATCAATTGAGTCATTCACAAAATCGCGAATTAAGGGCCTGATTCGCCCAAATTGCGCACGAATTGGCCCTTAGGCGGTACGACGCGACACGCATCGACAACACTCGGCCTGGATTAGTCACTGAGCGGGAATAGCGGGAACTGGCTTTTGAACTCGCGTTTTGATACCGTCGAGTACCGCCTGATGCTGTTTCGGCGCCGCCATAGAGTAAAGCCACCAGCGAAATAACGGGAATAAAAGCCTCCGGACCCTCTGGTTCGGAGGCTATCTTTTTGCATATCTGCCTAAAACGACTCCTTGCCAAAGCCCCTTGAGCATCGGGCGGCATTATTGAGTGTGGGCGTTATCGTAGGTATCTTTGATTTCTTCTGGCAAATTATCGGGAATCAGCGCCTTCACTCTATCCTCGTTGCCATCTTGGATTGCCTGCTCGTAGTACCAGCATTTGAACTTCAGCATGTCGAGCGCGCGGTTCATGTTCACGATCTCCGACTCCATGTGGGCCTTGCGCTCCTCGAACATGGCCTTGCGTTTGGGGTATGTTGAGGGACCCTCTGCGCACCATTCCATGAACAGCCGGATGTCCTTGATCTCCATTCCAGCCTTCTTTAGGCATTCGATGACCCGAAGCGCTTCGAGTTCCGTATCGCTGAATCGGCGAATGCCGGATGCCCGCTCCAGCCCCGGGAACAATCCCTGCTTGTCGTAATATCGCAGCGTTGAAGCGGGCAAACCGAACATTTCCGCCACCTGTCCGATTGTGTACATGGCTCCTCCGAAACAATGTCGAATTCATTCCTTGACCTAAAGTCAGGTTTAGGTATTACCTTCATTCTCGTCAATGTAAATCGGGAGCGCAAGGGGTATTCCGTAATGGGCAAAACGGTTTTGATAGTTTCTTCAAGTCCACGAAAGAATGGCAATTCCGAGACGCTGGCGGAGGCTTTCGCCAACGGCGCGCGGGAGGCAGGTCACAGCGTTGAGACCGTGCGTCTGCGCGAGAAGCAAATGGGCTTCTGCAGGGGCTGCCTTGCCTGCTTAAAGTTGGGGCGTTGCGTCATCCAAGACGATGCCGTGGAAATTGCCGCCAAAATGCACGATGCGGATGTGCTGGTGTTTGCAGCGCCCGTCTACTACTACAGCGTCTGCGGCCAGCTCAAAACCATGCTGGACCGCGCTAACCCGCTTTTTGGCTCCGATTATGCATTCACCGAGGCATATCTGTTGGCGACGGCGGCGGAGAACGGGCGCTCGACCTTCGACGGGGCGAAAAAGGCGATGCAGGGATGGGTTGACTGTTTCTCCCGATGCACGCTCGCTGGAACGGTTTTCGCCGGCGGCGTGAACGGCGTGGGCGAAATCGCCGGGCATCCCGCTCTGGAGCAGGCGCGGCGAATGGGCATGGGAATCTAGCCGGGCTGTTTGGCCGCGCGGAAACAGATTTGTGCCAAAACTATCGACAGGAGGAAATCGATCATGGCAGTTAAACAGACGGCAGGCAGAGACGCCCTGGGGGAGTTCGCTCCCAAATTCGCACAGCTCAACGACGACGTGCTGTTCGGCGAGGTGTGGAGCCGAGAGAGTGAGCTCTCCCTGCGCGACCGCAGCGTGGTGACGGTGGTTGCCCTGATGTCGCAGGGGCTGACGGACTCTTCGTTCAAATATCACCTGATGTCCGCAAAGAACAATGGAGTGACCAGGACGGAGATAGCGGAAATCCTTACGCACGCGGCGTTTTATGCGGGTTGGCCCAAGGCGTGGGCTGCCTTCCGCATGGCGAAGGAGGTCTGGGCGGCCGACGATGCCGCCGACGCAAGGGCTCAGCACCAAAACGAGATGGTTTTCCCCATCGGTGCCCCCAACGACGCCTTCGCGAAGTACTTTATCGGGCAAAGCTACCTCGCGCCCCTTTCCACCGAGCAGGTCGGTGTCCACAACGTGACGTTCGAGCCCGGCTGCCGCAACAACTGGCACGTCCATCACGCCAAAAGCGGCGGTGGGCAGATCCTCGTCTGCGTGGCTGGTCGAGGGTTTTACCAGGAGTGGGGAAAGCCGGCACAGGAGCTGCGCCCCGGCGACGTGGTCAACATCGCCCCGGGGGTGAAGCACTGGCACGGCGCCGCGCCCGACAGCTGGTTCTCGCATCTCGCGTTGGAGGTTCCGGGCGAGGAGACCTCCAACGAGTGGCTGGAGCCCGTGGGCGACGATGCATACCTTAAAGCGACCAACAAGGAGGCTTAAGCACCGTCGCCCGTCCGCGCCGCCGAGAGCAGCGCGCCCAAATCTGCCTGAATCGCCTCTGCCTTGCTTCCGAGCTGCAGCGGAGCCGAGCCGTTCGAGATGTTGACGCTCAACAGGTGCGCATCCGGCAGCTTCGCGGTCATGCTCCAGAACGGGAGCGTGATGATGCCGGGGGTCATCTCGCCCACGCCGAGCTCCAGCAACAGCACGCGGCGATCGCTGCGCTCGCGCACGAAGTGCTCGTATCGTCCGAGGCTCTCGCGCCAGGCCGCACCCTGCAGAAACGTGTCGTCGCGCACCCACGGCACAAGCTGCCAGCCGCAATGCGGGCATCGGGGGATATCCTCGCTGAGGACCTCGAACCCCGCCATGCCCGCGAGCATGCGTTCGACGTAGGGGCTCGCGTCGAAGAGCTCGTCGCAGCATGGCTGCTTGCACTGAAGGTGCGCGAAGCTTCCCTGATAGTTACAGGTTCTCTCGTCGGGAAACGTCTTCTCGGCCTGGGTGTCCACATTGGTGCTCAGGATGAAGTAGTCCTTATGGCCGATGAGGGACCGTAGGTCGAGATAGGGCTGCGAGGCCAGCTCGCGCAGCATGAAGTCGATGTATCGCGCATAGTATGCCCATTGCTGCTCGAGGCTGGGGTAGAGGCGGTAGAAGCCGTCGAAAAGGCTCTTGACTACTTTCGATTGATGCTCAGTACCCATTGTATTCGCTACGATTAAACTCGGCACAGGGGATACTGGTTTTCCGTGCGAAAACGCTCATGCCGCTAAATTGAGCGACCGCCTGTACTGCAGCGGGATCATCCGCCCGAGCGATCCCTTAATCCGTCGCCCGTTGCGCCAATCGGCAGAAGCCACGCGTGGACGCTAATCGCTCGAGCGAATCGTCGTCGGTTTCCGTTTAACGATTTCTTTTTCCGCTATTATCTGACCCTCGGACTTCCTCGTGATAGAAGTAGTCCACGATCACCGGATGCCCCTGGGGGACTCTGCCATAAGGCATTTCGTTGTCCACAAAGGGGCAATCGTACTTCTTGGCCATTTCCTCGGCTTTTACTTCAAGCGCTTCAAAATAGCTACGGTTGCGCTTGTTATAGATCTCATCGTAAAGCGGTACGAGATTGGGATGTTTCTCGGCGATATAATCCAGGATCGCTTTTTTGAAACCACCCCGAAGATTGAGATTTTCGAGCCAAAACAAATCGCACCGATCCTTTACTCGCTCAAAAATCATCTCAAAATCCGTGATGCCGGGAAATACCGGGGACACGAAGCAGACCGTACGGATACCTTCGTCATACACCTGCTTCATAGCAGCGCTACGACGCTCGATGCTCGACGCGGAGTCCATATCGTTCTTGAAGTTCTCATCCAGCGTGTTGATCGACCATGAAACGGTCACTCGTCCAAGCCTCTTCAGCAGATCGATATCCCGTACCACAAGATTGGACTTTGTGCAGATCAGAATATCTGCATCGCTGCCAATCAGCTGCTCCAGGAGTTTCCTGGTATTCCCGAATCGCTCCTCCTGTGGATTGTAGCCATCCGTCACAGAACCGATAACCACCCGCTGTCCAGCGTATTTCTTCGGATTCTTGATTTCCGGCCAATGCTTCACATCAAGAAAGGTGCCCCATTCCTCCTTGTGTCCGGTAAAGCGCTTCATAAAGGAGGCATAGCAATACTTACAGGCATGCGTGCAGCCTACATAGGGATTGACCGAGTAGCCGCCTACCGGCAGGCTGGACTTGGTCATGATGTTCTTTGCTTCCACCTCATTGATGAGGATTCCATCGATCACTTCCGCCATGTTCTCTGCACCTCCAGCACTCTTTCGAATTCTTCCGGCAATTCCTGAATCATGTTTTCGTCCCCTATGACAGAGACGAGGTCTTCCTTCATAAACATTGGAATGCCAAGCGCGTGCGCCTGGTCCGTCAAAGACCATGCCCACTCCGGTTCCGTATGAACCTTCCTGCTCTGCGCCCCGGTCATGGTACCGACGACGATCCAGTTGATTCCGGAAAGGTCGACCGTACCGGGATCGTCGAATAGCGGCTCAAAAGTAACGAAGAAGTGATTTGCTTTGACGTTTTTCCGAAGGGCGTCGATACGCCACAGCTCCGCTTTCCTCGTCACCGTAACGCCGAACCATGCGTTTTCCAGGTCGGTATCTAAATCCAGCAAATCGGGTCTCTTGGTCAGGAACAGGAACTGATGCTGTGGATTCTCATGGATCTTTGCAAATACCTCGTCTCGCCATTCCAGCTTCCACCCGGAGAGATCGCTCATGCCGGTAAGGAGAAAGTTCTGCGGGCGTTTCTTTTCCATCATCTTGAGCTTGCTCGGGAAGAACGCAGGATCAGCGAAGTCGTCAATCATATGCCAACGTTTCACATTGTTACGGGCATAGCAATATGGACACCCCACCGTGCAGCCGATGACGATATTCATATTCTGAATCTGATTTTTGATGCAGATGCTCATAACGCCTGCCTACCTGCCTCTCCCGTAAACACGCAATCAGCCTCCCCCACCTTGCGGGCAAAAGCCTCGATATCTTGCTTGCAAGCAGCAGGCTCGCAATCGCTCAAATCGTATGACGTGCCGCCGTTTCGATAGACGGCCCGATGGGAAAACGATCGGCTGACAAGCCCGATGCCGAGCTTCTCGCACAGGGTCATCCGTGCTCCCTTTCAGCTATAAAAAACAGGTGTCTATAAACAGTATCCTTGTTGATTTTCGCAGGGGCAATGAACAAACGCGTGCACCTGTCGATAAACGAACAGCTACTGGACATTGTCAAACGACTCAGATTGGAGAGGCGATGGGAGAAACCAAGATCGACCGCCGGCGGCGCTACACCCTCTCGGTCATACAAGAGGCGTTCTTCGCGCTGCCGGCCGAGGTCGGCTTCGCGAAGATGACGGTGGCGGACATCTGCCGCCGCGCCGAGATCAACCGGGGAACGTTCTATCTGCATTACGAGGATAAGTACGCGCTGCTCGATGCGCTTATCGACGAGGCCCCGAGTTCGCCCATGCCCAGGAGCTGCTCAACGCCTATTCCGAAGGGGGCTTACTGGCGGTATCCGCTCTTCGCGATTCCGATAACCCATCGTGACCTGCGATTCAGGAATACCAGCCTCCGAGCCCTCTCGTTCGGAGGCTGCGGCTAAAACCTCATTGCGCGTCTACCGCTCCGCGTTACTCGCCACCTGCCCGCGCCGCCGAGAGCAGCGTGCCCAAATCGGCCTGGATCGCCCCTGCCTTGCTTCCGAGCTGCAGCGGAGCCGAGCCGCCCGAGATGTTTACGCTCAAAAGGTGCGCATCCGGCAGCTTCGCGGTCATGCTCCAGAACGGGAGCGTGATGATGCCGGGGGTCATCTCGCCCACGCCGAGCTCCAGCAACAGCACGCGGCGATCGCTGCGCTCGCGCACGAAGCGCTCGTATCGTCCGAGGCTCTCGCGCCATGCCGCACCTTGCAGAAACGTGTCGTCGCGCACCCACGGCACAAGCTGCCAGCCGCAATGCGGGCATCGGGGGACATCCTCGCTGCGGACCTCGAACCCCGCCATGCCCGCGAGCATGCGCTCGACGTAGGGGCTCGCATCGAAGAGCTCGTCGCAGCATGGCTGCTTGCACTGAAGGTGCGCGAAGCTTCCCTGATAGTTGCAGATCCTCTCGGTGGGAAACGTCTTCTCGACTTGGGTGTCTACATTGGTGCTCAGGATGAAGTAGTCCTTATGGCCGATGAGGGACCGTAGGTCGAGATAGGGCTGCGAGGCCAGCTCGCGCAGCATGAAGTCGATGTATCGCGCGTAGTAGGCCCATTGCTGCTCGAGGCTGGGGTAGAGGTGGTAGAAGCCGTCGAAAAGGCTCTTGAAGCCAAAGGCTTGCTGCCAGTCCGTCATTCCGGCGCGCGCCATGCCTGCGCGGTTGTAATGGTTGAACCCGGCGGCGCTTGACATGCCCGAGCCGATGCCGACGATGATGGCGTCGGCATCGTCGATAAGGCTTCGAAGCCTATACGCTTCCCTCTCTAGAGACGGCATTGGGCAATCTCCTCGAAAGCCGGGGCCATATCGCCGTCAACGAGAATCGTCTCGCACGAAGCGTCGGGCGCCATGGCCTGGCCGTAGTTGAACACGATGTAGGTGGCGTGCTCGCAGGCGTTCGCGATCTGGGCGAGCATGCGCTTTATGACGCCGTTGTGCAGTCCCACGCCAAGTTCGAGGATAGCGACCCTGCCGTTGCGATGGGCTTGCACAAGACGCGCGAGCTCGTCGAGCTGGGCCATGGCGAGGGCGTCTGGATGGGCGAGGCACCGCTCGTCAACCGACGTGCGCGTGCTCCCCTCAGTCTCGAGCACGCGCTCCTCGTCGAACCCGGCGCGCGCGAAGTGCCCGTCGATGTTGCATGTGACCACGAAGGTGTCGGCGTGCTCCGTAAGACGCCGCAGCCCGTTCATGAGCGAGCCGGGCTCATATTCGAGATACTCCTTTTGATGGAACCGCTCGGCCCATCGGCGTCGCACGCTGGCATCCGGGGAAGCGAGCCCCTGCAGTATGCAGCCGATGCCGTCTGCCTGGGCGAGGTCCCCGTACGCCTCTTGGAAATGAGCATCGGCGCAGAAAAGGTTGAGCCCCTCCGCCATGTCGAGTCCGTTGCTAGCGCCGATGATGACAAGATCCGCTTCGGCTAGCGCCCTGCCTATGCGAACTGCTTTCGCCGTCTCCATGCGCTACCTCCCCAGCGTCTTGCGCACGTCGGCGAGCACGTCGGCGATGTCGGCGCGAACGGCGAGCCCCCGATCCTCGATCGCGCGGGGGAGAAACTGCGTCTTGTTGTTTACGGCGATGTAGCTGGCCTGCGGTAACTGCGCCGTGAGGGCCCAGAACGGCTCCTGGATAAACGCGGGCGTCATGCGGCCCACACCCAGCTCGAGGAAGAGGATCCTCTGCCGTGCGTGCGCGTCGAGCCAGTCGGACACCTTGCGGTACTGCTCCTCGTAGAGTTCGCCCTGCAGGAAGTTGCCGTAGCCGCGAACCCAGGGGAACGCCTCTGCTCCGCAGTGCGGGCAGCGCGGCACGAGCTCTGTCGGAACCTCCAGACCGTCTCCCATGGCCTCTACCATGTGGGAGACCGGCTCGACCGCGTTCCACACCTCGTCGGTGCAACAGTGGGAGCACTGAAAGAAGCGGTGGTCGCCTTGGATCTCTGCCACTTTCTCCCAGGGATAGAGCTTCACAAACTGCGTGTCCTGGTTGGTGGTGAGCACGAAGAAATCCTTCTCGGCGAGAATGGTGTCGAGGTCCCTGTAGGGCTTGCGCAGCGGGGCGTTGAGCGTGGTGTCGAGGAAGGTGGCGAGGTATCCCCAGCGCGCCTCGGCGGTGGGCCAGCGGTAGAACGACCCCTCGAAAGCGCCCTTGAAACCGTAGCGCTCGGCGAATTTGCCGAAATGCCTGCGATAGGTTGCGTTGTCCTCGTAATAGAAGTCGCCGCCGCCCGCCGCGGAGAGCCCAGAGGCCCCGCCCACCAGCACGCAATCGGCTTCCTCGATCATGCGGGCGAAGTCCCTGATTTGCTGGTCGTAGGGCTCGGGCTCGCGGTCACTCAGCTCATAGGGCGTGCCGCCGCTGCGGTAGGCGGCCTGAAGGGAAAACGATTGGTTGGTGAGCTCGATAACGAGCTGCTCGTACAGGGTCACTGGATACCTTCTTTCAGCTATTATAAACAGGTGTCTATAAAAAGTATCCATGTCGATTTGCTTAAGAGCAATGAACAGCTTCGGCCTGCTGTCGATAAACGAGCGTTTGCCGGGCATTGTCGAGCGTTGCAATTGGAGGGGTAATGGAAGCGGGGAAGATCGATCGTCGCCGACGCTATACACTCTCGGTCATACGGGAGGCGTTCTTCGCGCTGCTGGCCGAGGTCGGCTTCGCGAAGATGACGGTAGCGGATATCTGCCGCCGCGCCGATATCAACCGTGGCACGTTCTATCTGCACTACGAGGACAAGTTCGCCCTGCTCGACGCGCTTATCGACGAGGCCTTGGCGGCGGTGCCGCCGCTCGAGGGAACGGAGGCGGGTGCCCTCTGCCAGCGTCCGCCGGCAAACGATGACTATTATCTGCTCTACTCGGATGACGACGCGTACGCCCGGGTGGCACAGCGCGTCGTCGAGCGCGGCGCCGAGCAGATGGTTCCCTCGATCATGGAGGAGACTGGGCTTTCGCGCGAGGACGCCTATCTGCTCTTCGTCCACAACGTCCAGGGAAATCTCGCGGTCAACCGCCTGCTCGGTTGGAGGCGAGGGCCCGAGTTTGCCCACGCTCAGGAGCTGCTCAGCGCCTATTCCGAAGGGGGCATGCGGGCGGTATCGGCTCGTCACGATCCCCGTAGTTGATTTTAACCGCAGGCCATTTCGGGCAGGCGACGTTGCTATGGCCCCTCTTTGGTTTTCGATGTTGTATAAGGCAATTGCAATCGCCTTGAGCTTCTTTAGGGAACTTGAGCAAGAGATATGGCCTGCTGGCGATTGATTAACCCCATTTGTTTTGGTTACAAGAAAAAATGCTGCGCGCCTGCAGCATGAAGGAGAGGGAATCCTATGAATATCGTTGTATTGAGCGGCAGCCCGCGTAAGGGCGCCAATACCGATACCATGGTCGAGGCGTTTGCCGAGACCGCGCGTGAGGGCGGCAATACGGTCGAGGTCGTCCGCGTTGCCAGCAAGAAGATCGCCGGCTGCTTGGGATGCCAGTACTGCTTCGCCCATGAGGGCGTCTGCGTGCAGAAGGATGACATGGCCAACGTGATTGAGTCGCTGAAAGACGCCGACATGGTCGTCTTCGCTTCGCCTATCTACTGGTTTGATATCACCGCACAGGAGAAGGCTGTCATCGACCGCCTGTACGCCTTCGGTGCTACGGGCTTCCCGTTCACCAAGACGGCCCTTTTACTCGATAGCCACAGCGAGGGCGTCTATGATGCGGCGATCGCTATGTACAAGTCAACCTGCGCGTACTGCAAGTGGGAGGACCAGGGCATTGTCACCATTAGCGGCATGACCGAGCGCGACAGCATGGCATCCTCGCCCAAGTTGAAAGAGGTGCGAGAGCTCGCTCGCAAGCTCGCCTAAGGACAAGAAGAACGCATGGCAATCAGCGTTGGTGGAAATGCTTGCTATCCTTACCAAGAGATAGGGGTGTATTCCCTCAAGTGCCGTATAGAACAATTTTTAAACGCAGAAAAATAACTGAAAACAAATTAATCCGCGTTAAAATATTGTCAAACAGAAGTTCATGAGGGAAGGTTGCGTATGCGTCGCAAGGCAGACGAGCTCCTTAGGGAATGGCGAGACAGGGCTGATAGAAAACCTTTGCTGGTCAAAGGCGTGCGCCAGTGTGGCAAGACCTATCTGCTCAGAACGTACGCTCAGGATCTTTTCGAATCGGTTGTCTACGTTAATCTTGAGAACGACCGGTCGGCGCGAGCGGATTTTTCGGGCGGTCTTGACCCTCATTCGATTGTACGCGCGATCGAGGCTCGTACGGGACAGCGTATCGTGCCTGGCAAAACCTTACTGTTCATTGACGAGATCCAGGCATGTGAGGAAGCGCTCACTTCCCTTAAATACTTTTGCGAAGATGCTCCCGAGTATTACGTTGCGGCTGCTGGGTCGCTTCTTGGGGTTGCCATTAACCATCAGTCGTATTCGTTCCCCGTCGGAAAGACCGACTTGATTGAGATGACTCCACTCGATTTCGAGGAGTTTCTCTGGGCGATGGGGCACGATCAGCTGGTCGACGAGATACGCTCATCATTCGAGTTTATGGGTCCTCTCGCGCCAAGCCTTCATGAAAAGGCGCTTGGGCTCTATCGGCAGTATCTTGTTGTTGGCGGAATGCCCGAGGCGGTCCAAACGTACATCGATGATCAGTCAATCATTGATGTGGCCGAAAAGCATCGGATTATTCTCGACGGATACTCCGCCGACACTAATAAATATGCTGATGAGCGCTTGAGCGCAAAGACGCGTGCGTGCTTCGATTCCATTCCACAGCAGCTTGCCAAAGAGAATCGTAAATTTCAATACAAGGTAGTGCGAGCGGGGGGCAATGCGTCTCTCTTTGGAGATGCTCTCGACTGGCTTGTATTGTCGGGTACGGTGGCGCGCTGCAGCCTAGTCGGGCAGATCGAAAGCCCTTTAGAGGCCTTCGTTAACCCTTCTGCTTTTAAAATCTATCAGGCGGATACAGGGCTGCTCGTCTCCAAGGCCGGTGCTCAACGCGCCGATATTCTTTCCGGTATCGGCGGCACGTTCATGGGTGCACTTACCGAAAACTACGTTGCCCAACAGCTTTCAGCCATGGGCTATCCGCTGCATTATTGGGCGCGAGATAATCGTGCGGAAATCGACTTTGTAGTAGAGAAGCAGGGATGCTTGTCTGCGATTGAAGTCAAGGCGGGAGAGAACACAAGATCTCGAAGCCTGTCCTCACTTAAAAAGACCCATCCGGGCGTGCGCCGAATCAGGCTATCGACTAAGCCCTTCGGAATGAATGATGGGCTGATGTCTGTTCCACTTTATGCGGCATTTTGTCTATAGGGATGATGCTGCTGTAATGCATGGGGCCCGGAGCGCGATGTTGCTGCGCTCCGGGCCCCGCTGCTTAGTTAAACCATGACGGTTTGGCTGCCGTCGTCCTAGTCAAACAGGCTCGGCATGTCGTTTTCTTTCATGAGGGCACCGGCAGAGGGCAGGCTCTGCGCGGTGAACTTCTCGGCCGAGACGCCGGCACCAAGAATCTCCTCGGTCGTGCCGACGGTGGTGACCGAGCGGCCCTTCTTGGCCGTGAAAGCCTGGACGCCCTGCGTGTTGGTGGTCGTCTTGGTCTTGAGCAGCGAGGTGTTGAAGTTCATCAGGCGGTAGTCGCTCGAGACCAGCGCGAGGTCGCGGTCTTCCTTGAGCACCTGCGCATGCAGCAGCTTGCTGCCGCCGTAGATGGCGTTCTTCAGGCGCTTGCGGTTGGTTTTGGTGACGTATCCGGAAAGTGCGACGCGCACCACGCGGCCGTTCTCAAAGACAAACAGCACGTCGGCCTTGTAGTCCTCGGGGTCGATGACCCAGATGACGCTCTCGTCGGGTTCCATCTCAAGATCGGTCGGCAGGTACGAGCCCAGCTGGGCCGACTTGGTGTCCTCAAACGCCGCAACCTTGCACTTGTACACCTGGCTCTTGTTGGTAAAGACCAGCAGCTCGTGGGTGTTGGAGGACAGGAACTCGATAAAGGGTTTGTCGCCGTCCTTGTACTTGAGCGTGGTCGCCTTTTTGAGCACGCGGTCCGTCATCTTCTTAAGGTAGCCATCGCGCGAGAGCATGATGGTGACCGGGTACTCCTCGACCTCGGGCTCCAAGCTTACCTCGATAACCTCATGGGGCTCGATCCTGCCCGTGCGGCGCGGCATCACGTACTTCTTGTTGACCGCGGCCAGCTCGTCGCTGATGACCTTCTTGATGTTCTCCTCGCTGGAGAGGATCTCCTCAAGCTCGGCGATCTCGCCCTCAAGCTTTGCAATGTCCTTGGTGCGGTTGAGGATGTACTCCTCGTTGATGTTGCGGAGCTTAAGTTCGGCAACAAACTCGGCCTGGGTTTCGTCGATGTCAAAGCCCTTCATAAGGTTGGGCACGACCTCGGCTTCGAGTTTGGTGCCGCGGATGATGGCGATGGCCTTGTCGATGTCGAGCAAAATCGCCTCGAGGCCGTGCAGCAGGTGCAGGCGCTCGGACTTTTTGCCAAGGTCAAAGTTAATGCGGCGACGCGTGGACTCAATACGCCACTTGACCCACTCGTGCAGGATCTGGCGCACACCCATAACGCGGGGATAGCCGTCGACCAGCACGTTAAAGTTGCACGAGAACGAATCCTGCAGCGTGGTCGAGCGGTAGAGCTTGGCCATGAGCTTGTCGGGGTCGACGCCGCGCTTAAGGTCGATGGCAATGCGCAAGCCCGAAAGGTCGGTCTCGTCGCGGATATCGGCGATTTCCTTGACCTTGCCCTCCTTGGAGAGCTTGACGATGCGCTCGATGATGACATCGGTCTTGGTGGTGTAGGGAATCTCGTAGACCTCGATGATGCGCTCTTCGGGGATCCAACGCCAACGGGAGCGAATCTGGAAGCTGCCAAGGCCGGTCTCGATGATCTTCTCCATCTCCTCGCGGCGGTAGATAATGTCGCCGCCGGTCGAGAAGTCGGGCATGGGCATGTACTCGAGCAGGTCGCAGCCGGGATCCTGCAGGTAATGCATGGTGGCAGTGCAGACCTCGTTGAGGTTGAAGCCGCAGATGTCGGACGCCATGGCGACGCCGATGCCCTTGTTGGCCGAGACGAGGATATTTGGGAACGTGGTGGGCAGCAGGCGTGGCTCCTTCATGGCGCCGTCGTAGCTGTCGACGAAGTCGACCGGGTCCTTGTCGATGTCCTTGAAGATTTCGGCGCTGATGGGGGAGAGCTTGGCCTCGGTATAACGCGAGGCGGCGTAGCTCAGGTCGCCCGAATAGTACTTGCCAAAGTTGCCCTTCGACTCCACGAAGGGGGCAAGCAGCGCCTCGTTGCCCGTCGCCAGGCGCACCATCGTCTCGTAGATCGCGGCATCGCCGTGCGGGTTGAGCTTCATGGTCTGGCCCACGATGTTGGCGCTCTTCTGGCGCTCGCCCTTGAGCAGACCCATCTTGTACATGGTGTAGAGCAGCTTGCGATGCGAGGGCTTAAAGCCGTCGATCTCGGGGAATGCACGCGAGACGTTGACGCTCATGGCGTAGGGCATGTAGTTGACCTCGAGCGTCTGCGTGATCGGCTGATCGGTGACCTCGGAGTGCAGGCCGATGACGTTCTCGGCGTTGACCTGTTTTTTCTTTGGCTGGTTCTTCGTCTTCTTCTTTGCCACGATTTCCTCTTGAACTATTTGTGGGCCGTCGTTATCGATTTGCTGCTATTGCAGGTCCAGCTGGTCCAGGTATTCCTTGCCGTGCTCGGAGATATGGCGCTTGCGGCCCGCCTCGTCGTTGCCCAGCAACAGGTTGAACATGGTTTCCATCTTGGTGACGTCCTCGGGCTCCACCTTGATCAGACGGCGCGTCTCGGGGTTCATGGTGGTGAGCCACATCATGTCCGGATCGTTCTCACCAAGACCCTTGGAGCGGTTGATCGAGCACTTCTGGTCGCCAATCTCCTTGAGGATGCCGTTCTTCTCGAGCTCGGTGTAGGCAAAGTAGGTCTTCTCTTTGCAGTTGATCTCGTAGAGCGGCGACTCGGCGATATACACGTAGCCCTCGTCGATAAGCGTGGGCACCAGGCGATAGAGCATGGTGAGCACAAGCGTGCGGATGTGATAACCGTCGACGTCGGCGTCCGTACAGATGATGACCTTGTTCCAGTTGAGGTTGTCCAGGTCAAAGGCGCCAAGGTTCTTGATGCGCTTGTCCTTGATCTCCACACCGCAGCCCAGCACGCGCATGAGGTCCATGATGATGTCGGACTTAAAGATGCGCGGGTAGTCCTCTTTCAGACAGTTGAGGATCTTGCCTCGGACGGGCATAACACCCTGGAACTCGGCATCGCGCGAGGTGCGGATGGCGCCTGCTGCCGAGTCGCCCTCTACGATGTAGATCTCGCGACGGCTCTTGTCCTTGGAGCGGCAGTCGATGAACTTCTGCACGCGGTTGGCCATGTCGGTCTTCTGCTGCAGATTGGTCTTGATGCTCTGGCGCGTCTTCTCGGCGTTCTCGCGCGAGCGCTTGTTGATGAGCACCTGCTCCATGATCTTGTTGGCGGCGTCTTTGTTCTCGATCAGATAGGTCGAGAGGCGCTCCTTAAAGAATGCCGTCATCGCCTGCTGGATAAAGCGGTTATTGATGGCCTTCTTAGTCTGGTTTTCGTAGGACGTCTGGGTGGAGAAGCAGTTGGTCACCAGCACCAGACAGTCCTGGACGTCCTGCCACTTAATGCCGCTCTCGTTTTTGTTGTACTTGCCCTGTTGCTTGATGTAGGCATCGATGGCGCTGGTCAGAGCACTACGGGCGGCCTTTTCGGGCGAACCGCCGTTCTCGAGCCATGACGAGTTGTGGTAGTACTCCTGCATCATGAAGGTGCGCGAGAAGCACATGCACGCGGTGATCTTGACGTTGTAATCGGGCAGGTCCTCGCGGTCGCGACCGCGACGGTCAGCCTCGATAAAGAAGGGCTCGGTAAGGTAGTCGGTACCGACCTTCTCGAGCACGTAGTCCTCGATGCCCTTGGGATAGCAAAAATCCTCTTCGGAAAACTCGCCATCGTCGCCCTCAATGCGCAGGCGGAAGGTCACGTTGGCGTTGACCACGGCCTGGCGGCGCATGGTCTCGCGATACCAGTCGTGGGGAATGCTGATCGAGGTAAAGACCTCAAGATCGGGGCGCCACTTGATGGTGGTGCCGGTGCGGTCCTCGTCGCTGGGCTCGATCTCAAGCGCTTTCTTTTTGGCGCCAACGACCTTGCCTTTCTTAAAGTGCAGGGAGTACTTGTTGCCGTCGCGCCAAACCGTGACGTCCATGTACTCGGATGCGTACTGGGTCGCGCACGAGCCCAGGCCGTTGGTACCGAGCGAGAAGTCGTAGTCGCCGCCCTGGTTGTTGTTGTATTTGCCACCTGCGTAGAGCTCGCAAAAGACGAGCTCCCAGTTAAAGCGCTTCTCGGAGGGGTTCCAGTCGAGCGGGCAGCCGCGGCCGTTGTCCTCTACCTGAATGGAACCATCGCGAAAGGCGGTAAGGGTGATGAGCTTGCCGTAGCCCTGGCGCGCCTCGTCAACGGCGTTGGACAGGATCTCGAAGGCGGCATGCGCGCAGCCGTCGAGTCCGTCCGAGCCAAAGATAACGGCGGGGCGCAGGCGTACGCGCTCCTCGTCCTTGAGCTGACGAATACTGTCGTTACCATAGTTTGCGGTGTTTTTTGCCATGCTCGCTCTCTCGATGCTCCTTTGCTGCGTTGTAGTCATATAGATAGTCAAGGTAGCATAGCCCAGGCCTCGGACGATTCCAACTAACACGAATTCCATCGAACGCGCGTTCGGAGTCGGTGACCTTTAGCTTCTGCGGTCATTCCCTGCGCGGCGTGGTGCTCGTGTTAAAACCGTGGCTTATCGGCTGGTAGAATTGCCGCATCAAGACTGCATGTTGTTTGAGGGGGCGCAATGACTGAGAAAGAGAAGATGGAGCGCGGGGAGTGGCATGATGCCAACTTTGACGAGGAGCTCCTGGCGCAACGCGCAAAGGCGGAGGCGCTCTGCTATGACTTTAATATGGCAAAACCCGGAAGCGACGCGCAGCTTGACGCTTTGAAATCCTTGCTCGATACCGATCTTCCGCAAGGGCTGACGGTCCTTTCGCCTGCCTACTTTGACTACGGGAGCAAGACGAGCTTTGGTGAGGGCTGCTTTGTAAACCATGGCTGCTACTTTATGGACGGCGGCTCTATCACCTTTGGTGGCAACGTGTTTATCGGGCCGTTTTGCGGCTTCTACACCGCTTCGCACCCCCTAAAGGCAAAGGACCGCAACTTGGGTCTCGAGAAGGCTCTGCCTATTGTTGTAGGCGATAACTGCTGGTTTGGCGCGAACGTATCCGTGTTGCAGGGGGTTACCATCGGCAGCGGTTGCGTAATTGCCGCGGGCAGCGTCGTGACGGAAGACCTTCCAGACAACGTGGTGGCGGCAGGCGTCCCCGCAGTCGTCAAGAAGACCATCGAACAATAACGAAGCCCTTAAACGATAGTGCCCCACTGTCCTCGGTGGAATGCGGGGCGAGGAAGCCGAGCTCGACTCCGCTGGCGACATCTAATGCGCAATGGGCTGGCTCTGGGTATTCAGAACCAGCCCATTTTGATGTTCGATGAGCCGAGCCGGCGTCTCTCACAAAAATAACTAGGAGCTAGCGAGACTTATCCGAATTGACCTCATTGGCGGTGTCTTTTTCGAGCGCCGTGCGGCGGGCGCTGTAGGCGACAAGGCCGGCGCCTGCAGCGGCGAGTGCTGCAGCGGCTGCCGTAAGGGGAGCGTTGACATCGCCCGTGCCCGCAAGTGCGCCCGCTTTTCCGGAGCGCTTGTTATTGCCGTGGTCCTTGCCGCTGCCGGAGCTGCTTCCGCCGGAGCCGCCGCCCTCGTCAGTACCGCCGCCACTCGAGCTACCATCGCCGTCTGCTGTCATCGGGGCGTCGTGAAGTCCTGTCGTATCCGCGCTGTCGCATACGCCGACCTGAACTTCTGAGCGTTCGCATGCCGCGTCGGGCACATGAAGCTCGTGCAGAACGGCACTCAGCGCCGAGTTTGCGCCCGGTCGGATCTCCTCGAGCGTTACGGGGTCGAGCGCCACCAGATTACGCGCCTTCGCATACAGCGTGACGCGTTTGCCCACTTCGTCGCTCCAGCTCTCGGGGATGGCGAAGCTCATGCGGAACTGTGCCGTGCAACCCGGTGCCAGCACGGCGTTGCCGTTGTCGGCTACCAGCGGGTGCGTTGCAAAACGTGCGCCCAGCGTCTCGAGCGCGTACTTTACGTGTGCCATGTCGTTGGCCGAAGCGTCTTCGGCAAGCTCTGGATCGTAGATCGAAGCCATGCGTGCGTTCGCTCCGAATCCGATGGATGCGCTGGAGAACGGCTGGCTGGAGCCCTCTCGGTACAGATCGATTGTGCCGGCAGTCAGCAAAGTGTTGCCGTCGTTTCGCACCGTGACCATGAAGGATTCGCCTGCTGCTCCGGGCACCACCGCGCCCGAGGTAGCGACCGCGCCCGTCGGAGTGGCACACGCCACCAGAGGCACTTCGATGCCGTGCAGCTCTGCCTCGCTCTTCTCCGCGCTCACAATGTGCGTGGCGAGCGCGGAGAGCATGCCTCCCGACGTCAAAAATGTCGTTATCTGATCGACGGGATGGTCCAGCTCGCACATCACGAACGGCTCCGTGAACAGATCGCCTGCCAAGGTGCTGGCGAAGATGCGGAAGTGCTTGCCCATTACTGCTACCGGGTTGCCTTCTTCGTCGTAGGTTTGCCCCACCTTGCCATCGGTGTTCTCTACATAGAGCGCGCACCTGCCGTTGTTGCTTACGCTAAACGATGCCGGGCCACAGCCTGCGGCACCCACGGGCTGCGTTGCAAATGCCGATGCGCCTCGCGTCCAAGTAATATGCTGCAGCTGCTCGTTGACGGTGGCCAAAAAGCCCGAATGTTGTGGCCACGGCACCGCATGGGGCACCGTGGCGTCTGGTGGCATAACGCCCCAGCCCGCAATGGACTGGCCGATCACGGCGTACGATGCGCAGCCGCAGCCGTCTGCGGTCTCGTACGCAACGGGCACCACCATTTTGCCGTTGATAGTTTCGGGCTCGCCCAGCTCGATACTCGACGGTGCTTGCGGAAAGCGGAGAACTTGGCGGAACGTCAGGCTGTCGCCCGAAACGTCCGACCACAGGGTGAAGCACTCCAGCGCAACCTCAGCCTCGCTGCCGAGCGCCTTCTCTGCGGTGGCTCCGCGGCGGTGGAGGTAGGCACCCGACAGGCGTCCGTTGACCAGCGCCTTGCCTACCGTGATACGCGGGCACTGCAGGCAATGGTAGCCATCCTCTTGCAGGCGGCCGCGCGAGATGCTGCGCCATGACGTATGCGACACCACGCGGATCTCGTCATTACTTATGCGCAGACGCACGACGGACAGTATGCCGGCTGTGCTTGCCGTATCGAAAAGGGTGTTGTCGCCGGCGGGGCGCTCGCCCGAGACCAGCAGCACGTAGGCGTCCTGGTTTCCTCTTCCGTCCGTATATTCCACCACGTCGAAGTCGTAATCGAATATGCCGTCGCGCTCCACGTCGCCCTCGCCAAACCCAAGGGGAAAGTCCACGGGCGTGGGAGCGGACCACGTGCCGTTTGCCTTTGTGTGCACCACCAGGCGCGAGCGGCCATTGTCGCCGTAGCGCACCGAGGCGATACGGAACAGGCATTCTACGCCGGCAATCATCGTTAGCTTCATGTGGGCTTCGCTGAGCACGCCGGAAAACAGCACGTTGTCGCTCGAGGGTTTTATGCCGTCACGCTCGTCCTCCGACACGCCGGCAGAATTGGCGTTCGGGTCCGCAACGGCGTTCGTTGACTGACCGATGTAGGTGTACTCATACATCGGCGCGGCGTTTTCGTCGTTCTCTACCAGTGCATGGACGAAATGCTCGATCTGTCCCGTGTCGTCGCTTTCTGAATCCGCCTCGAGCTCAATGCGCGTGACCGCTTGATCCCAATCGCGCACGACAGGCGCGGCGTTTACGGCAGTGGCCTTAACCTCGGCGCGTGCGAGCAACTCGGCGTTGGTGACGATGGTGGCCGATGCGATAAACTGCGGCACACCACCTGCCTCGGCGTTGCCGCCCGAGCCGAAGCAGGCGTTCAGCGTATAAGGCGTATCTCCACCCAAGGCCAGCTCAGAGCGCTGGAGTACATACTGGTCGCCGTTGTTCACCGACATATTCCACGAATCGGCGAGTGTGGGCCACGATCCCGACCAAGCCTTGGTGGTCCACTTGAACATAACGAACTGGAGTATCACATCGACATCGACGTCTGCACCTACGCGCAGTCGCGGAAGCGGGTGTCCATCTGCCTTCTCGTACCCAATGAACAGCGTGAGGGATGCGGCGCCGCGCACGGCAGACGAGGCGACGCCCGCAACGCCGGCTCCAAAGGTAACGGCAAGCCCGATCTGGATGGTGAACGAGCCCAACGTGTTTGACCAATCGAGCGAAATGTTTTTAAAAAACGCCGCGCCGCTGCCGTGCGTGTGGGCACCCACAGCGAGCGCCAGCTTCGCCAGCACCCAAGGGTTGACGTTTAGGAAAAATGGCACCGGTCCTAGGGTAAACTGCTCGGTCCAATTGAGGTCAGTTCTTACCTGGAAGAGGGCCTTAATATTGCCGTATGCAGGGTCGTTGTTGTTACCCCAGGTTTTGCCCACCCAATCGTAGGCGAGCGAGCCGTACAGCTGTGTGGCGATATCCATCGTGAACAGCGGCGTGCAATGGTGGCGAAGGAGCTTGGTGTTTCTTGGATCGGTGCCCGAACCGGCACTCATACTTTTGTACTGATTCCACTTCCCCTCCATCTCGTCGAGGTAGCGGTTTGCCTGCTTGGCGCCCGACTCACGCGGCGATTTCTTCCAGTATTCCGGATCAGGGTTGCCCGAATCGTTCATATAGCTGGCTGGTTTGTATCCTCCGCCAAACAGTACGTACCCGGCAAACGAGAAATCGAACAGAATGGGGAACGAGGGCATCCAGCACGTGAACTTATTACCACCGATGCCGGGAAACGATGCGGGGAAATCAAACGGAGTGATCTCTTGGTCCATAGTGGTGGGGACGATAGTGGTCGATCCGGATTCCGCCTTTGCCGCCGGCGCGGTAACAACGGCCATGGGGGAGGAGAGCGTGTAGGTTTTGTCCTGGTAGTCGAGGACAAAGCGCAGCTTGCATCCTTCTTCCAGAAGGCTCGACGCTGCATCGAGGAACTTGTCTTCGAGTGTGAACGTCGCCAGATTATCCGCGCTCGATGCGCTGGCCTTGATCTGACCAATCTGCGTGACGGTTTCGGTTGAGCTGCCCGCAGCGGGCATCACTTTATTGATATGCAATGTTGCCTGCCCGCCCTGCGGCAGATGAGCCTGCACGGTAAATGCGTGCGTATCGGGCTGCTCGTTTGCCGTGTCGTCCTTCGGCAATGCCATGAACGTGGCTTCAGCGTACTGGATGTCCCATTCGTCGAATGTGAGCTGGCGGAAGTACGGCTCGCCGTCGGAAAGCGGACGCGTGGGCGTGGTTATGGCGGTGCCGCCCTGGATACGCGCAAGGGGAATCTCGACATCGCGGTAGCCCGCCATGCTAATGGAGATGCCGCCGTTAAAGTCGTACGCGTCAAGGAGCTTTGCCTCGTCTACGTAGCCTTCCGAAAGCGAGGCAATCTCAAAGATGGCGGTGCCTTCGTCATCGGTCGTGGCGGCGAGCTGCTCGCCTGCGGCGTAGCGCGACGTGAGCGTGACCTGCGCTCCCTTGATGGGCATATTCTTGTTGGCGACGTCGACCACGACCACACCAAACATGGTGCGCGAGAGAACGAGCACCCTGAAGGGGTCTTTTTCGTCGGCATAGGCCGCGGTGGGCGCGAACGGCAGCAGGAAGGCATTTTCGCTTCCCGGCACGCGAGGCAACATGATGCTCGCTAGTGAGGACGCTCCGGCAACAAGTAACGAACGGCGATCAAGCATCTTGGGCTCCCATCCCGCAAATATCGGTGGAAATAATCCAATTTTGCGAGAAGACGCTTCGTGGCGGTAGTGCCGTTCAAGGGTCAAAATGTCCAAATTGATCGAGCGAAGCGCCGGGTTCCGGAACGCGTTCGATGCGCTTGGCAGCCCGGTCGCTAACGCAACATGTGCGCGACCAGCTCGGCGCGTGTGCCGATGCCAAGCTTTGCGTATACGCCGGATAGGCGGTTTTTGACGGTGCCCGGCGATACTCCCATATGGCGTGCGATTTCAGCGTTGGTCCATCCGCGGCAGGCGAGCATGGCCATGGTGAACTCTGTGGTCGTTAAATCGTCGGCAACGTCCTCGCCCGAATCGGGGTTGTGGATGCGCCGCCAGCCGTAGCTGAAGCGGTACGTGATCTCGATGATGCGTGCGAAGTCGTCAGGGCATTGCGTTTTTAGGCATGCCTCGATGAGCCCCTGCAAAAGGCCGTGGTGCTCGCCAATGAGCTCGATAAGGCCGTCGGGGCGCGCAATGTCCCAAGCGGCTCCAAAATGCGCTTTTGCGGCGTCGATGTCCTTGAGGCTCATGCATGCCATGGAAGCTGCCAGGTGCAGGAACAGTTCAGAGATGGGATAGCTTCCCTGTTTCATAATTAGGGCGTTTTCCGCCATGCCCAGGCTGCGGCCGTATTCGCCGCGCAGATACAAGGCGTGCGCCATCACGTAGCTGGCGAACAGTCGCAGGCCTTCGGGTAGGTGCGCCGCAAGTGGATAAAACTCTTCGGCAGAATACGGGGAAGGCAAGTGCAGCAGGACGCTCGCGGCCGAGGCGAACAGGATATGCGTGGCGTGGACGGCGGGCGATTCCTCGTCGGCCGGCGTATCGAGGATGCCCGCAAGGCACCGGCGGGCGTCGGCGATACGGTTGAGCGACAGACTGGCGTATCCGCAGATAAAGCATGCGGAATAGCGCAGCGCGGGATCGGTGACGTCAAGATAGGGGTGCGCCGTCTTGGCGGCGAGTGCGGCCTGTCCGCGAAAGTACAGCGCTTCTGCCGTGGCGATGGCGCGTGAATCGGGGTCGGAAATGCCTGCAACCGCAGCGTCAATCTGCCCCGGCACAAAGGCGGTGCACATCAACGGCATGGGAACGCATGGGTAGCCATCGCAGTCCATCTTCCATCTCCCAACAGCTGGCAACACTAGCAGCAATTGTACTCTTGTTGCTCGGGACTGGAATTTGTGGGTATCGCCTACGATTGTGCCGAACGTATAAAGGAAGAGTCTATTGGCGATGCTCCCAAGGTGGCTACCGAAGTCTAGCTGACCTTGGGATATAGAAAAACTGCCGCCCCTGCAAAAAGCTCTGTCGCAGCGATGGGAAACGTATCTCGTTCTGCATATAATGAGGTCATATGACGGTGCGTCTGCATACGCGCGGCGCATTTCCATCGAACCGAGAAGGAGCTCTGCATGGATCCCAACAAGCGTCCCGACGACATGGTGCGTATCACCACTCCCGAACTTGCCCAGGTGTTCATCGATGAGCAGGTCGCTGCAATCCGCGAGCAGATCGGCGACAAGAAGGTCCTGCTGGCTCTTTCCGGCGGCGTCGACAGTTCGGTTGTCGCGGCCCTGCTCATCAAGGCCATCGGCAAGCAGCTCATTTGCGTGCATGTGAACCACGGCCTGATGCGCAAGGGTGAGAGCGAACAGGTCATCGACGTCTTCAAGAACCAGATGGACGCTAACCTGGTCTATGTGGACGCGACCGATCGCTTCCTGGATAAGCTCGTGGACGTCGAGGAGCCCGAGGCCAAGCGCAAGATCATCGGTGCCGAGTTTATCCGCGTGTTCGAGGAGGAGGCCCGCAAGGTTGGCGAGGAGGTCAGTTTCCTCGCCCAGGGCACCATCTATCCCGACATTCTTGAGTCCCAAGACGGCGTGAAGGCTCACCACAACGTGGGCGGTCTGCCCGAGGATCTGCAGTTTGAGCTCTGCGAGCCCGTCAAACTGCTGTACAAGGACGAGGTCCGCGTCGTGGGTCGCGAGCTCGGCCTGCCCGAGAACATGGTCGAGCGCCAGCC
Source organism: Collinsella sp. AF37-9 (assembly GCF_003475115.1). Taxonomy (NCBI): domain Bacteria; kingdom Bacillati; phylum Actinomycetota; class Coriobacteriia; order Coriobacteriales; family Coriobacteriaceae; genus Collinsella; species Collinsella sp. AF37-9. The sequence continues at coordinate 40,565 of NZ_QROQ01000002.1, forward strand.
GTTCCCCGGTCCCGGCCTGGGCGTCCGCTGCCTTGGTGCCATCACCCGCGACCGTCTTGAGGCGCTGCGCGAAGCCGACGCGATCGTGCGCGAGGAGATCGACAAGGCGGGTCTGACCATCTGGCAGTATTTTGCCGTCGTGCCCGACTTCCGCGCCACCGGCGTGCGCGAGGGCAAGCGCGCCTACGATTGGCCCTGTATCATCCGCTGCATCAACACCGTCGATGTCATGACCGCCGAGGTGCCTGAGCTCGACTGGGCGCTGCTCAAGCGCATTACCGCTCGCGTGACCGCCGAGGTCCCCGGTATTTGCCGCGTTTGCTACGACCTCACGCCGAAGCCCGTTGGCACGGTCGAGTGGGAGTAAGCTAACTCAGCTGGTAGGCGACGAGAACTAGCAGATGTGACAAAGGGACAGTCCCTTTGTCACATCCTCGATATTATGTGCGGGATGGTACGCCACGCGGCGTGCCATCCCGTTCGTTATTTTAATGAGCCGAGTGCGCGAGTGGGAAGAGTCACGAGCATGGTCGTTCCGCGCTCCGAGCTCTCTTCGACCTCGATGGAGCCGCCGTGGAGTGCGGCAATCTCCCAGACCAGTGCAAGCCCCAGCCCCACGCCGCCATATGCCCTGCTGCGCGATTTGTCGACGCGAAAGAAGGGCTGAAAGATGCTCGTCTGGTATTGCTCGGGAATGCCCGGTCCCTGGTCGCGCACGCGTAGCAGCACGCGGTCGCCTTCGGCGCAGGCGTTGATTTGCACGGTCGAGTTGGGCGCGCTATAGCGTATGGCGTTTTCGGTCAAGTTGAACAGCAACCGATAGATCAGCGTGTCGCTGCCGATCGTTTGCGCGTCGCCCTCACTTGTAAGCGTGATGTCTTTTTGCTCGGCAAGGGGTGCCAGGTCCGTGAGCACTTCTTCGATCATCGGCGCTAGGTCAATCACATCGTTGCAAGGGACACTGCGCAGCTCGCTCATCTCGAGCAGGGTCTTTGTCATGTGCGTCATTCGCTCGGTCTGCTCCTGCAGCAGCCCGAGCAGGCTCGCTGTATCGGCGTCGACGTCGGGGTGCTCGGCGCAAAACAGCTCAACCTGGGCCTGCATGAGCGCAAGCGGCGTGCGCAGTTCGTGCGCCGCATTGCCCGTAAACTGTCTTTGTGCGGAAAATCCCTCGTCAAGGCGGGTAATCATGTCGTTAAACGACGCGCTGCAGCGCCTGAGTTCAGAGGGCACGTCCTCGCTGATTTTTGTGTCGGCGAGGTTGTCGGGCCGCACGCTCTCGACTTGCGTCGCAAAGAAGCGCAACGGCCGCAGCGCATGTCCGCTCACAAAGTAGGCCAGCACGCCGCCGAGCAGCGTCACCGCCGCAGTTATATACCAGCTCGTCGCGCCAAACGATTCTTGGGCGTCGTTCACGACGATGGTCAGCGCGTCGTCGAGCTCTTTGTTTGTCGGGTCAAATGAGCTGGGCGAGGCCGCCTCCACCTTGCTGTGCGCCGATAGTTCATTGCCGATCGAGTCCATGTAGCGCATGCCGGAGTAGCCAACCAGGCAATTCATAAGTACGCAGGTTGAACATATCAGCAGTGCCGTCATCAACGTGATGCGCCACTGCAGCGACAGCCGCTTCATTTGCCGTCCTCCATAACGTAGCCTTCGCCGATTCGGTTGCGGATGGGGTCGTGCCCCAACGCGCCGCGCAGCTTTTTGCGCAGCGACGAGATGTGCACGCGGGTCGCGTTGCTAAAGCTGTTGACGCTGCTGTCCCATACATGCTCGATAAGCTCTTCCTGGCTCACCGGCCGCCCCTGGTTAAGCATCAGGTATTCCAAGATGCCGGTCTCCTTGCGCGTGAGGGATAGGGTCTCGCCGCCCACGGAGGCGAGGCGCGCCTTAGTGTCAAAGCTCAACAATCCACAGGTTAGAACAACGTCGCTTTGCGTAAAGCGCCTGAGCGTGAGGCTGCGTATACGTGCCGCCAGCTCGTCAAGATGGAACGGCTTGGTGAGGTAGTCGTTGGCGCCCGCATCGAGCCCCGCTACCTTGTCGGAGACCTCGCCACGTGCCGAGAGCACAAGCACCTTGGTCTCACAATCAGTTGTCCTGAGTTGCCTGAGCACGGTCATGCCGTCGACATGGGGGAGATTGAGGTCGAGCACGACAAGATCAAAGGTCTCGACATCGAGTAGATCGAGGGCCTGCTGCCCGTCGTAGCAGCAGTCGACGCTATAGGCCAAGTTGCGCAGGCTGCGTGCGATCGCATCGCACAGCGCCCGCTCGTCCTCGACGACCAAGATGCGCATAACGTTCTCCTTGCATAGTCATTCACGCTTAACACGGATTTTATAGTCGGTATGGTCCAATGGGTCGCGAAACGAAAGGAGTGGTCAGATTGTTCAAAGCGATTAAGCCTGTGGCGCAGGTGGCTTTGCTGATCGTTGGGGTAGCCATGGTTGGCTTTGGAATTATGCGCGGCGAGGCAGATGCCGTGCTGGCCAAGGCAATCAGGCTGTGCTTGGAGTGTATCGGAATTGGATAAAAGAAAAAACACTGCATCGCATCTTTTGGCGAGATTCCGCGGATTGATTCAGGCGGCGGCGACGCTTGCGACCAATATTCACCTGCCTAACTTTGCCAAGGGCGGTATCTACCAGGGAGCCGGCAAAGCCGTCTGCGTGCCGGGGCTTAACTGCTACTCGTGTCCAGCGGCCTCGGGTGCGTGCCCCATCGGGTCGTTTCAGTCGGTGGTGGGATCGTCTAAGTTCAGCTTTTCGTATTACGTCACCGGAACGCTCATTCTGATCGGCGTGCTACTGGGACGTTTTGTATGCGGCTTTTTGTGTCCGTTTGGATGGCTGCAAGAGCTTCTGCATAAGATTCCCAGCAAAAAGCTCTCCACGAAAAAGCTCAAGCCGCTCACGTACATCAAGTATGCCGTGCTACTGTTTGCCGTGGTGCTACTGCCCGTCTTGGTGGTTAACGATGTGGGTATGGGCGACCCGTTCTTTTGCAAGTACATCTGCCCGCAGGGTGTGCTCGAGGGCGCGATTCCGCTGTCCATCATGAATACGGGAATCCGCTCCGCGCTGGGAAAGCTCTTTTCCTGGAAGCTCGCGATCCTCATTGCGGTTGCGGTGCTGAGCGTGCTGTTCTACCGCCCCTTCTGCAAATGGATTTGCCCCCTCGGTGCGTTTTATGCGCTCATGAACAAGGTGTCGTTGCTGGGGATTCAGGTTGACCAGTGCAAATGCGTCTCGTGCGGTAAGTGCGCCAAAGTGTGCCAGATGGACGTGGACGTTACGCGTACGCCCAACCATGCCGAGTGCATTCGTTGCGGCAAATGCGTGGGCGCATGCCCCGTCGATGCCATTAGCTTTCGCTATGGGCTGGGTGTGACGGGCGACAAACCCGCGCAGCCCGCGCAAGCCTGCGAAAACAAATAGGTATCTATATAAGTTTCGATACAACGGAGGAACCATGAAACTGTCAAAAATTGCGGCCCTGCTGATGCTGCCCGTGCTGGCGCTGACTCTCGCGGCGTGCTCTGCCCCCAAGGGCGACGCGAAGGATGCTACGAGCGGCGATGCGCAGATTGCCGAGCTCATAGCGCAAAAGCCGTCAAGTGCCGAGGAGGCGGCCGAGCTGTATCAGCAGCTGCTGCAAAAGGAAAACGAGATCTTTGCGAGCGATAACGCCCTATGGGAAAAGGTGTTCCTTGCGGCCAACAAAGACACCCCCATGATTGAGGACGGCAAGAACTACGGTGACTTCTTGCTCGATACCATCGAGGGCGCCAAGGATCAGTTTGCGGCTGACGAGCTTAAGACGCTTAAGGCCGGCGCGCAGCAGGTCAAGGAGATCGAGGACAAGCTCATGGCGCTGGAGAAGGAGTTCCCCGGATGTGGCAGCACGCCCGGCGAGGGGGAGAGCGTTGATGCCTCGACCGCGGGTATGACCAACGGCGAGAGCGGGGAGACGAAGTTCCCCAGCTTTAAGGGCAAGGACTTGGACGGCAACGATGTAAACAGCGACGAGCTGTTCTCCAAGAACAAGGTCACCGTCATGAACTTCTGGTTTACCACCTGCAAGCCGTGCGTGGGAGAGCTGGGCGATCTGGAGAAGCTCAACAAGGAGCTTGCCGAGAAGGGCGGCCAGGTCGTGGGCGTTAATTCCTTTACGCTCGATGGCAACAAAGACGAGGTGGCTGATGCCAAGGACGTGCTTTCCAAGAAGGGCGTGACGTATAAGAACATCTGGTTTAAGTCGGACAGCGAGGCCGGAAAGTTCACCTCCAACCTGTACTCGTTCCCGACCACCTACGTGATCGACCAGAACGGTAACATTGTGGGAGAGCCGATCATGGGCGGCATCAACTCCGCTGAGCAGCGCGAGGCGCTCAACAAACTGATCGATCAGGCACTCGCGAAGAGCGAACAGTAAGTCCGTGGGACAGACAACTGAAGGGGAGTCGCTGGAAACAGCGACTCTTTTTTCTGCTTCGGGGTAGCATCATGGGTATACGTCGAAAGGGCACGCAGCTTTTCGTGCATTGCCTGAGCGGTGCGCGAAGCAACCAAGCTGTGAGTTTTCTTAAGCGTTCTGGGTATGGCAGTGTCAAGAATATCGGCGGCATAAGCGGCTACACGGGAAAGGTGGTGCGTTAGCTATGAAGGTGGTTATCGTTGGAGGCGTCGCGGGCGGCGCATCGGCGGCGGCACGTTTGCGCAGACTCGACGAGCAGGCCCAAATTGTCATCTTTGAGCGCACGGGTTTTGTATCGTATGCCAACTGTGGGCTTCCGTACTACATTGGCGGCGTGATAGAAGAAGAGAGCGCATTGACGCTGCAGTCTCCCAAGGGCTTTTGGGATCGCTTTCGCATTGCGGTCAAGACGAGTCACGAGGTGTTTGCCATCCATCCCGATTCGCATACGGTCGAGGTTCGCAATATGCTGACGGGCGAGGAATTTGTCGAGACGTATGACAAGCTCATCCTGTCGCCGGGTGCAAAGCCGATTCGCCCTGCGTTGCCGGGCATCGACTCGGATAAAATCTTTAGCCTACACACCGTTGAGGACACGCTGCGTATTCACAGCTATGTTCGAGAGCGGCGACCGAGCAGTGCCGTCGTGATCGGCGGCGGCTTCATTGGCGTCGAGACGGCGGAGAATCTGTGTGAGCTGGGGCTCCAGGTGACCCTTCTGCAGCGTCCCGTCCAGCTTATGAACAACCTGGATTACGACATGGCGACCCTTTTGCATACCGAGGTGCGTGAGCACGGTATCGATCTGCGCCTCAAGGCCGATGTGACAGGTTTTGAGGAAGTTGATGGCCGCGTTGTCACCCATGTTGCGGGCGATGACCCTATCGGAGCCGATATGGTGCTGCTTGCCATTGGCGTGGCACCTGAGAGCCATCTGGCGCAAGAGGCGGGGCTCGAACTGGGCATCAAGGGGGCTATTGTGGTCAACGACCGCATGGAGACCTCTGCTGCCGACGTGTATGCCGTGGGCGATGCCGTGCAGGTCACGCATCAGGTGACCGGCGAGGACGCGGTCATTTCGCTCGCCGGCCCCGCCAACAAGCAGGGGCGTGTCGTCGCCGATGTCATAGCCGGCATGGACAGCTGCTACCGCGGATCGTTGGGCTCATCGGTTATCAAGGTATTCGACTTGACGGCGGCAAGCACGGGACTATCCGAAAAGGCAGCACGCGCGGCGGGAATTGACTGCGACAGCGTGGTCCTGTCGCCCGGTTCGCATGCGGGTTATTATCCGGGTGCAACGCCCATGACCATGAAGGTTGTCTTCGAGAAGCAGGGATTGCGCCTGCTGGGTGCGCAAATCGTGGGCATCGATGGTGTGGACAAGCGTATCGACGTTCTGGCGACTGCCATCCAGGCAGGCATGCGCGGCGATAGGCTTAAGGATTTGGACCTAGCATACGCGCCGCCGTATTCATCGGCGAAGGATCCCGTCAATATGGCGGGCTTTATGATCGAGAACCTCAATCGCGGCATACTGGCGCAGTGGCATTGGGAGGATGAGCCCAACTTGCCACGCGATGGCAGCGTGCAGCTGCTCGATGTTCGTACGGAAGGGGAGTATGAGCGCGGGCATATCGATGGTTTCGTAAACATTCCCGTCGATGATCTGCGCAATCGCCTGGGCGAGCTCGACCGGGCCAAGCCGGTCTACGTGATTTGCCAGAGCGGCATTCGCAGCTACATTGCTTGCCGCATTTTGGCGCAGCATGGCTTTGAGTGCTTTAACTTCTCGGGCGGCTATCGCTTCTTTGTGGCCGTGACTGAGGCTCGCCGCGGCAGCGCTAACGTTATGCCGTGCGGGCTCGAAAAGTAGCGCGCATTGGAATGTGACAAAGTGACAGCCTCTTTGTCGCATCGGGGATGTTATATGCGGGATGGTGCGCCATGCGGCGTGCTGTCCCGTTCGTTTTTTGGCGCGGTTCGTTACACTCCTCACTGGTATCGGCCAAAAATGAGGATAGAGTAGGACAAACGCGCCGAACGTGAACGGCGGGGGAGCGGGCGAGCGCGCCCGCGCGAGAGAGGTTGCCGTCCATGCTGGATCTCAGAGTTATTTGCAAAAGGTACGTTACGCAGTCGTTTACGCAGGTAGCGCTCGACAGCGTAAGCCTGTCTTTTCGCGATAACGAGTTCGTAGCCATTCTGGGTCCCTCGGGTTCGGGTAAAACTACGATGCTCAACGTCATCGGTGGACTCGATCATTTCGATTCGGGCGATCTGCTGATCGACGGCATCTCGACCAAGGACTTCAACGACCACGATTGGGATGCCTATCGCAATAATCGCATCGGCTTTGTGTTCCAGAGCTATAACCTCATTCCGCACCAGAGCATTTTGGAAAACGTGGAGTTGGCGCTTACGCTCGCGGGCGTGGGGCATGCCGAGCGCCGCCAACGTGCGCGCAAGGCGCTCGAGGCAGTCGGTCTGGGCGAGCACGTTGACAAGCGCCCGAGCCAGCTTTCGGGCGGGCAGATGCAGCGCGTGGCCATTGCCCGCGCCCTGATCAATGACCCCGAGATTGTGCTGGCTGACGAGCCGACCGGCGCCTTGGACTCAACGACGTCCGTCCAGGTCATGGATTTGCTCAAGGACGTTGCGCGCGACCGTCTGGTCATCATGGTCACGCACAATCCCGAGCTGGCGTACCAGTACGCCACGCGCATTGTCAACCTGGCGGACGGCAAGGTCACCGACGATTCAGATCCCTTTGATGCTGCCGAGGCCGCGCGTCGCGAGGCCAAGCCCACGCGCAAAACCTCGATGAGCTTTGTGACGGCGCTTGGGCTTTCTGCCCGAAACCTCATGACCAAGAAGGGCCGCACGGCCATGACGGCCTTTGCAGGTTCGATTGGCATTATTGGCATCGCGGCGATTCTGGCGCTCTCCAACGGCGTAAACGGCTACATCAAAAAGGTCGAGGAGGACACACTCTCGAGCTACCCGCTTACGATTTCCAAACAAGATTATGACCTGTCATCCATGATGGGCGGGAATGGGACTGCGGATGACGATACGTCCAAGAACGAGGGCTCGTCCGACGGCAGCACTGACGGCAAGGCTCGGGGAACCGATAAGATTCCTGTGGTCACGGCCGTAAAGGATATGTTTGCGAGCGTTAAGTCCAACGACATGACGAGCTTTAAGGCATGGCTCGATGCCGGTGGCGACGGCATCGATAAAGAGGTCAATGCCATCCAGTACGGCTATGGCGTGACGCCGGTTGTCTATCGTGCGGGCAAGGGCGATGAGAAGCCTGTCCGGCTGGTGCCCAACGCTATGACCGAGGCCATGAGCGGCGGCGCGAGTTCGGCGGCGACGGTGAGCATGGAATCCATGGGAACCTCGGTCTTTAACGAGATGATTGACGACCAGAGCCTGCTCGACAGCCAGTACGATGTTGTTGCCGGCCATTGGCCTACGTCAGCCAACGAGGCCGTGATGGTGCTTTCGAGCCGCGGAACGGTGGGCGACTACACGCTCTACAGCATCGGCGCGCTGGATATCGATGAACTCAACGATCTGGTAAACAGCGCCATGACGGCCGACGGCAAGGTCGAGACGCCCGAGACCGGCAGCGACTTTACCTACGACGACGCGCTGTCCACGGCGTTTAAAGTGTTGTCGCCGGCCGATGCCTATCGCAAAAACGAAGAGACCGGCATGTGGACCGACATGTCTGGCGATGCCGACTTTATGACGGCCAAGGTTGCCGACGGTATTGACGTGCGTATTGTGGGCGTGGTGCGACCGAACGAGATGGCCAACGCGAGCGCGTTGTCTCCGGGTATTGCCTATACACACGCGCTGACTCGCCAGCTTATGGAGCGCGCCGCCGATTCACAGATAGTGCAGGAGCAACTTGCCCACCCCGAGACGGATGTCTTTACGGGCAAGACCTTTGACGAGTTGCAAGGCGAGGCCAAGCAGGGCGTGGATCTGGGCAGCATGTTCAGTGTGGACGAGGCGGCGTTGAAGAGCGCGTTCTCGTTCGATGCATCTGCACTCTCGGGTGCTGCCGGTGGCATGGATCTTTCGGGCATCGATTTGTCGGGCCTGGATATTGACCTTTCGGGCGTTGGCAAGGACATCGACTTCAGCGACATCATGGCCAAAGCGCCGGCCCCAGATTTCTCGGGCATCTTTGACGGTCTGGAGCTCACGCCCGAGCAAATGCAGCAGGTGGGAACGCTTGCCAACCAACTGTTTGAGGGCTTTTTGCAGTCTGATCAGTTTAAGGCGCTGTCGCCCGAAGATCTTAAGGACGCGTCGAAGCTCGCCGCCGCGTTCTCGACGTATCTTGAGAGTGATGCGGTAGCCCAGCAAATCCTGGCCCAGCTCAAAGCGCTCGGCGGCGATGCCCTGGTAGAGCGCCTGCAGCACGCGATGACCGACTATGTGCAAAAGCAGCTGGCTCCGTATCTGCAGCAGGCTATGGACCAGGTCATGAAGACGATCAGCGAGCAGATTGCGACGACGGTATCGTCCCAGCTCAAGGCGGGCGCAGCAGGGCTTATGGATCAGATGGCGACGCAGATGTCTTCGAGTTTTACCAACCTGGCGAGCGCTATGCGTGTGGATGCGAGCGCCTTTGCTCGTGCCATCCATTTCAACATGGACGCCGAGGACCTGAGTTCGCTCATGATGAGCTATGCCAAGGCGTCGCAGCTCACCTACGATAACAATCTGACCACGTTGGGCTATGCGGATGAGGCAGATCCCATCTCGGTTAAGATTTTCCCGCGCGACTTTGAGGCCAAGGAGCGCGTACTCGATCACATCGATGCGTATAACAAGCAGGTCAAAGCCGCCGGCCACGACGAGCAGGCAATCTCGTACACCGACTACATGGGCATTATCATGGGTTCGGTAACCGACATCGTGAACACCATCAGCTTGGTGCTCATCGCATTTGTGAGCATCAGCTTGGTCGTCAGCTCCATCATGATCGGCATCATCACCTACATCAGCGTGCTGGAACGTAAAAAGGAGATTGGCATCCTGCGCGCGATCGGCGCGTCGAAGCGCAATGTGGCCAACGTGTTCAACGCCGAGACTTTCATCGAAGGCCTCATTGCTGGCGTCTTCGCCATCGTCGTCGTGGTGCTCGTGAGTTTTCCGGTCAATGCCTGGGCGCTTGCGGTCAAACAGGTCCCCAATCTGATGAGCCTGCCCGTGCAGGATGCGCTGGTGCTCATCGCGATTTCGGTGTTGCTGACGGTTGTCGCTGGCCTGCTGCCGGCCCGCAGCGCATCCAAGAAAGACCCCGTGGAGGCCCTACGTTCCGAATAATGTGACAAAGGGACAGCCCCTTTGTCACATTCATCTCCCTGCACCTAGTTCGTTTTGCCCATCAGCGTGATGCGGATGGGTGGATGGGTGTACTCGTCAAACTCGTCCTCGGGATCCGTGTCAAACGAGTAATACGCTTTGATGGGGTCGTCACTCGTCCTGATAGAGATTCTCTCGTAGAGCGAGCCGTTCAAAAAAGCCTGCCTAAACTCTTCGGGGAGCTTCTGCGGTGCTAGGAGCTCGGGGCTTGCGGTCTTGACGTCTATGGTTTGGACAACAGAGGAAAGCGCGTCAAGGTCGAGCTCGATACGGGCAAGGTTGTCCTCGAGGCTCGCGTCGGGGTCAATCTCTGCCGCGTAGCTCACTTCCGTGAGCGTTCCCTTGTTGTCAAAATCCATGTACGTATAGGTCTTTTGGGTATCGGAGTCGCCGTCGTGCAGATAACCGCGGACGTGATAGCCGTAATCTTGATATCGCTCGTAGGGGTCATCGGCGGATACGTACTCGCATGCGGGCTCTAGCGTCTTGCGGGCGATGGCGATCTGCTCGGCCGCGGCCGCGGCGTTCTGTTGCATCTCGATGTTTCCCTGCGCCAGCTGCGGGATATAGGCACCGCACACGATTGCGAGGGGCAGTGCCACAAGCGCGACGATCCACTTTTTTGCACGGGGGATAGGCACGCCACAGGCCTCTGCCATGGCCTTTGCGTTGGCAAAGCTTTCGGCAAGCACGTCTGCCGCGGTGGCGACGGCGCCTACGGCAGCGGCGACTTCTGCCGCACCGCCCAGGTTGCGTGCGGTCTCATTGTCGCTGTTCTTGAGCAGACGCGCGGCGGCCTGCGTGCCAACAACGCCTGCAATTTGTGCCGAGCGGTCTTTCTCAGCCTGCTCGACGACGAGTCGGTGCTGCATTTCTTTCCACTGCTTGCCGCGCATGCCAAAGCGCGGCGCGAGCGCGCAGTAGCAGAAGATGGCGAGCTCGACGGCGGTGAGCGCCAAGGCGGTCATCATGCCCGTCTCCTGGAAGCTTTCATGATGGAAGACGATATCGTCAATCATTTCGAAGGGAATGATCAAAAAAGGCAGCACAAACGCCATGGCAAGCGCCGCGCCGGCAACCTTGGGACAGATGCAGTATCGCTGGATGCGCTTGCGTTCTTGTTCGGAAAGTGTAGCCATAGCTGCTCCTTGATGTCGTGGCGGTCGTTGCGGCGCATGGGGTGCGGGGCGCATCAGTTTGAGCTAGCGCTGGATAAGAACATAGAGCAAGATGCTCATCGCGATGAGCAAGAAGCCTGCGATGTTAAACATCAGTGTGGCAAAGTTGCCCACGATGGGGCGTTCGACATAGCTTTTGTCTGGGTTGCTGGGGTTGTAGTACACGGTCATTTGGCTACCGAGGGGCCAAAGCTGCTCCGCGAGGGTGCCTAGGCGGGCGATGGGGCCTGTCTGCACGTGCAGCCAGCCCTTGGCGTCTTCGTAGGCGGTGGCTTGCGTGCGGATGGGGAGTCCCGACAAGCTTTTGGTCTTTATGCCACGGAATTGTTTTTTCGCGCGGTATTGCGTGCCGTCGACGGCGTATTCCAAAACGGGATACATCCTGCCTTCGCCCATAAAGCGATGGTCGATGACCGTTCCCATGGTCACGGCGGTACAGGCCTTGGCTTTCTTGCGAGCGGCGGCTTTCATGAGCGCGCTCACTCCGATAAGCAGGATGCCGATGCCCCCAACCAAGATGAGCGCGAGCAGGGATATCTGCGACGTGGTCACGGCGTTCTCCTTTGGTGCGATACCGTCATATGTGACCCAGTATAGAGGATCCCGCCATCGATGAGCTATTGCGGGGGGGGGGGGGGGCA
>NZ_QROQ01000002.1:52270-172562 GCF_003475115.1 Collinsella sp. AF37-9
GGGGGGGGGGGGGGGTCAATTCTGAATGTGACAAATGGGCTGTTCCTTTGTCACATCGGGGACTGCGGAATCGAGGTCTAATACTTTTCCCGAGAAGTGAACGAGTGAAAACGGACTCCCGAAGCATCGACACTTTTGGCGTGCAATTTCCTGCGGTTTTGCCAGTCAAATCCTGCGGTTTTGACGCCTAAAAATGTCAATGCTTCGGGGGTCCAAATACAGCCGTTCACTTCTCGGGAAAAGTATTAGACCTCGAAATATGGGCGGCGTTCGCGAACGGCAACTAGCTTGCGTCCGGTAGCCGGCACTTGGGGCAAAGGGACTGCCCTTTTGCCCCTTCACCATTGCATCGTATCTGGTGTGGAAAAAATATCGCCTGCGTTCTCGCGCCTGCGAAGAGTTCCTGAACCGCTTGAATGGGACGTGACAAAGGGACTGTCCCTTTGTCACATTGATTTGAGAGTGGATGTTGATGAATTTATCGCTGGCCCCTATGGAGGGGATTACCGGGCATGTGTTCCGTCGCGTGCATGCGGAGTGCTTTGGCGCGCTCGATTGTTATTACACGCCGTTTTTGCCGCCGCCGCGGGTGGGCAACCGCTTTGGTGGCAAGGCGTTTAAAGAGGTCGATCCTGCCAATAACCAGGGGCTTAACGTAGTACCTCAGCTGATGTCCAAGAATGCGGACGAGTTTGTGTGGGCGGCGCAGGTGCTCGCCGAGATGGGGTACCGCGAGGTCAATCTCAACCTTGGCTGCCCCTCGGGTACGGTTGTTGCCAAAGGCAAGGGTTCGGGCTTTCTGCGCAACCTGGATGAGCTCGAGGTGTTCTTGAGCGACGTGTGCGAACGCTCACCCTTGCCGGTGTCGGTCAAGACCAGGCTGGGGTTGGAAAGCGATGACGAGTACGAACGCGTGCTCGACCTCTATTGCCGCATGCCGCTGGCAGAGCTGATCGTGCATCCGCGCGTGCAAAAGGACCGTTATACGGGCTCGCCGCGCAAAGAGTTTTACGGCGAGACGTTGGAGCGGGCGCCGTTTCCCGTGGCCTATAACGGCGACATCTTTGATCTTGAGGACATGGATGCGCTGGTGGGGGCCTATCCCGGAACACGCCACGTAATGTTGGGGCGCGGCTTGCTTGCGAATCCCGCGCTGGCTCGCATGGTTAAGGGCGGCCCTGCCGCCACGGCTGCCGACTTGCAGCGCTTCCATGACACGCTGTTTGCGGCCTATGCGGACGAGATTGGAGGCAACGCGGTCTTTCGCATGAAGGAGTGGTGGTTCTACGCCAAATGCGCCTTCGCCGATCCCGCTACCGTGCACAAGCTCGTGCGCAAGACCAAAAAGGTCGATGAATATCGTGCCGCCGTCGAGCGCGTCTTTCGTGAACAGCCGCTTGCGCCTACCGCGCGCTTTTGCGGCTAGTTAGTCATCGGGGACGTTCTTTAACGACTACTCATTTAAGTGCGTCCCCAACGACTATGTTGCAAAAGCTGTACGTCAGCACCCAAAGATGTCGAAAAAAGTCGACTTTGGATGCTGACATACACGTTTGGGTTCGGCGGGGGACTAGGCAATCCTTGCGTCAAGGGTAATGAGCTCCCTGAGCCGCTCTGCGCGTGTCTGCCCATGACGCTTTGCCTTTGCGTCAAATGCTTCAAGAACCGATTCACCCACACGTGCCGATAAAACAACGCTTGGTTCATCGGAAATCGGCGGCCTTCCCAACTTGACGGTGTGGCCCTTTGGCCACTCATCTTTTTCGTATGCCGCTGCGGCTTTTTCTAGCTCACCGGGAGCAAACCCCATCATCTTTTCGAGCTGCTTGGCGTCCATAGTGCCTCCTATCGATCGATTCCGATTTCCCTGAGCACCTTGCGCGTAGGAGGGACAAGGGCGTGGTAAATGATGTAGCCATCCCGATCGGGGCAACATCGAGCGATGAGCTCCATGAGGCGGCTTCTCTTTTTGTATACAATTTTGTAGACAAAAATACAAGTAACTAGTCATTTAAGAACGTCCCCAATGACTACCTGTGGTGGGCCCATGCAAAAAGCTGTACGTCAGCATCCAAAGATGTCGAAAAATGTCGACTTTGGATGCTGACGTACATGTTTGTGCCGTATGGGTTTGTGCGTTGGGGCCGGCCGACCGCAATAGAACGCTAGAGCAGGTTCTTCTGTATCCACGCGATGATGTCGTTCGATTCGTAGGGTGGCGTGCCGTCAATGAACAGGCAGGGAACTTGGCGCTTTCCGCCGACGGCGATGAGCGTCTGCTCGGCATCGGAATCGGTCGAGATATTACGCTCGGGGATGGTCACGCCGTTATCGGCCAGGAAGCGCTTGACCTTTATGCAATACGGGCAGCCGGTCATAACGTAGAGCGCGAGCTCGTGATCAGTAGCCATAGGTCTCCAATCGGTTGAGGTTTCGATTGAAATACCCAAAGCCGCCGCGGTCTATGCACGCGTCAACGACGACTCGATTGCCTGTACCAGAAACGCCGTGGCTCCGGTGCCGCAGGGCTTGTCGTAGTAGTCAACAAAGCGCTGGTCGGCAAGATAACCATTGGCGAGGCCCAGGTATGCTTCGTCCTGGGGCTCGTGTCCCCAGTTAAGGCCAACCCATCGGCGGTGCATTGCGACAAGCTTGCGGGCTTCGTTACTCTTTGGATCGCCGTCGTCCATGGCAATCGAGAGCTGGCCCAAAATCGCGCGCTCGAGTTCTTTCATGTCGTTCCATGTCTCGGGATCCATATCCAGCAGTGCTTCGTTTGCGGCGTCGATCGCCTCGTCGCCATAGCGCGCTCGCGCCTCGGCACCGTAGCGCTCCTCGTTTTCCTGCACGGTGCGCCAGCGCTCCAGTTGGGGCAGCACGGCGCCCATGAGCGAGACGGCCTCGTCGAGTGACATACCGGTGTTTTGCGCCAGACGCGGGGCGCAATCCTCGATCATCGCCTCCATCGTAGTCTCGTAGGTGTACTTGCCGCGGTCGTAGCACCACTTGCAGTAATGGTCGGTCGTGGCGCCCGCGGCATCGGTGCCGCAGTCGTCGGGCGTGAGTATCATGCCGCAGCTCTGGCAATAGTGCTCGGGCATTTCGAGCAGGTGCGACAGCGGTTCTCCGGTTACGGCGGCAATGAGCTTCATCATGTCGATGCCCGGTGTGACCTCGCCGCGTTCCCAACGGCTGACGGCTTGGCGCGTGACGTAGAGCTTGGCGGCGAGCTGCTCTTGGGTGAGATTGTTGGCGCGACGGACGGCGATGAGCTTTTCTGCGAAGGCCATAACGGCTCCTTTCTGCTGGTTGATGGCTTAAGCATACGCGGCGGCAGGCACCCTTCCAAGCAACCGTTGGTTGCATGCAGATGGCGATGAGCGGGAATCGCGGCCCCTCGCCCGCGCACCAGTGCCGTACAATGACCGGCATGGAACCTATTGCACACATACATACCGACCTGCCGCAGAAGTTCGGCATTCCGCGCAACAGCTTTTTGGCGCCTCATCTTGAGGGGCGCATCGTCTTTGAGCAGGAATTTGCCTTTAACGCGGCAGTTGAGGGCCTGGACTCCTTCTCTCACCTATGGCTGCTCTGGCGCTTTGAAAACGGAACGCCCGGCGGCACGGCGGAAGACATCGCCGCCGATGCCAAGGCGCAGGACAGGTCCGGCACCAACGCCAAGTGGTCGAAGACCGTGCGTCCGCCGCGCCTGGGTGGAGCCGAGCGTGTGGGCGTGTTTGCCACACGCAGTCCGTTTCGCCCCAATCCCATCGGGCTTACCTGCGTCAAACTCGATCGTGTCGAGCTTACCGACGACGGCCCTATCATCCATGTGTTGGGGGCCGACCTGCGCGACGGCACGCCCATCTACGATATCAAGCCCTACATTCCGTTTGCAGACTGTCACCCGGACGCGACCGGCGGCTGGATTGAGGACGCGCCGTGGCAAGAGCTTGACGTTAAGATCCCGCAAGCACAACAGGATATGGTCCCACCCGCAAAGCTTCCCGGCCTGGTCGAGGTCCTTCGCCAAGATCCGCGCCGCGCGGGCAGCAAGCACGAGCCAAACCGCGTGTACCATCTGGCCTACGCCGGGCTCGACATATCGTTTACGGTTGACGGAACCAGGCTGACGGTAACCGCCGTCAACGATGCGCAAGACTAGCCGGCCGCACGTCCGCATCTGCTAAATTCAACGCCAAACCCCATGCCAAAATCGCCCGTGCTGGTGGACAATAACGCCTACCGAAACAATCCGCTTTGCACGGGAGCTCAGCATGAAATACGACTTTACTTCGCTTGTCGACCGCCACGGTATGGACGCCATCGCCGTTGACTCCTGGGGCGAGATCCCCGGCATGGCCCCGAACGCGCCCGATGAGGGCTTCGACCGCATCCCCATGTGGGTGGCGGACATGAACTTTGCCACGGTGCCTACGGTCCAGGAGCACATCATTGAGCGCGCCCAGCACCCCATGTTTGGCTATTTCGATCCGCGCGACGAGTACTTCGACCGCATCATCGAATGGCAGAGCCGCCGCAACGGTGTTAAGGGCCTGCTCCCGAAGCATATCGGCTACGAAAACGGCGTACTGGGCGGTGTCGTGTCGACGCTGCGCGCGTATGTCCAGCCGGGCGATGCGGTGCTGGTCCACAGCCCCACCTACATCGGCTTTACCAAGTCCATCGAGGCTGCGGGTTATCGCATTGTCCACAGCCCGCTTAAGCTCGACGACCAGGGCGTGTGGCGCATGGACTTTGAGGACATGGAGCGCAAGCTCGCCCAAAACCACATCCATGCCGCGGTGTTCTGCTCGCCGCACAACCCCTGCGGCCGCGTATGGGAGCGCGATGAAATCGAGCGCGCCATGGACATCTATCGCCAGCACGATTGCGTGGTGATCTCGGACGAGATTTGGTCCGATATCATCCTGCCGGGTCACAAGCATATCCCGACGCAGTCGGTGAGCGAGGATGCCCGCATGCGCACGGTTGCCCTTGATGCGCCCAGTAAGACGTTCAACCTGGCGGGCCTGGTCGGCAGCTACCACATCATCTATAACGAGACGCTGCGCGACCGCGTGAGCGCCGTGTCCAACAAGACCCACTACAACGAGATGAACGTCCTTTCGATGCACGCGCTTATCGGCGCCTACCAGCCGCAGGGCTACGAGTGGGTCGATGAGCTCAACCAGGTCATCCAGGGTAACATCGCCTATTTCTGCGATTACGTGGACGAGCATTTTGAGGGCGTGTCATATTCGCGCCCGCAGGGCACGTATATGGTGTTCCTGGACTGCACCGAGTGGTGCCGCGATCATGGCCACGATATTCAGTGGCTGCTCGACGAGGGCGCGCGTGTGGGCGTGGGCTATCAGGACGGCCGTCCATTCCGTGGACCCTGCCACATTCGCGTGAATCTGGCACTGCCGCTTTCGCGTGTAAGGGAGGCGTGCGAGCGCCTGGACCGCTACGTTTTTGGGGTATAGGGGGCGCTCGATTCGAGTGCTGCCCCATGTGCCCACGCCGTCAAAATGCGTGGGCACATGGGGTGCAGAGGGTAGCGAGCGCGTTTTCGGCATTCGCTACTTTTCATGAATCTGCTTGCCGCAAAGATGTTCAATCGAAATCTCGTAGAGTTGGACGCCCTTTATGTCTTTGGCGATCTCCTCCTCGACTTCTTCGGCAGAAGGGTAGTACTTAAGCGCGAGCTGACGGACTTTGTCCTCGATAAACGCGGGCGCTTCATCTACCAGGCGACAACGACCAAAGACAACGGTACTCATAACGTAGGGAGCCCAGTCGCCGTCCTTGTACCACTCGTTGCCGTAAACGGTAAAGCAGACTTTATCATCATGCTTGAGTGAATCGACCTTGTGGCCAGCCTTGGCGCCATGGAAATAAATCTTGTCGTGCTCGGCGTCAAAGAAGTAGTTGACGGGAATGGCATAGGGGTAGCCATCATCGCCGTTGACGGCAAAGACGCCGCGCTTGCAGGTAGCGAGCAGTTCGCGCGCTTTCTCGTCGGTGATGGCGCGTTTCTTTCGACGTAAGGGCCTAAACATCGTTGGCTTCCTTTCTACTGCGCATGGTGGTTGAGCACAAACTATAGCGAAACAGCCCCGTTTTTCTTGATACAGGCGAGTGTGTTTTTGAGCTTGCTAAAGTCGAGCGGTTTGGGCAGATGGGCGTTCATGCCGGCGTCGTGTGCCGCCTTGGCGTCTTCGGCAAAGGCGTTGGCGGTGAGCGCGATGATGGGGATGTCGGCCGCATCGGCCTTTTCGCTCAGGCGGATCGCGCGGGTTGCCTCGTAGCCGTCCATGCCCGGCATCATGATGTCCATCAGGATCGCATCGAAGCTGCCGGCGGGACGACCAACATATAGATCGACCGTTTCGTTGCCGTCGGCGGCGCGAGTCACGACGATGCCTTCGCTTTCGAGCAGAGCTTGGGCAATCTCGGCATTGAGTTCGTTATCTTCTGCCAAAAGGACGTTCATGCCGGCGAGCGAGCAGCTGGTTACCTGCGTGTCTGCACATTCTTTTATCTGAGGGTTCTTGTCGATATCGAGCGGAATCCGGACGTCAAACGTACTCCCCACGCCAACCTCACTCGAAATCTCAATCGTGCCGCCCATCATATCGATGAGCGATTTGACGATAGACATGCCAATGCCGGTTCCTTGGAACTTGCTGCGCGCATCGTCGCCTTCCTGGGCAAACGGCTCGTAAATGTGTGCCAAAAACTCGGATGTCATACCAATGCCGGTATCCGAGACGCTAAAGCAAAACACGGCGTGCTCGTCGTCGACCGGTTTGATGGTCGATGAGAACGTGACGGTGCCTCCGTGCTTGTTGTACTTGATGCTGTTGTCGAGCAGGTTGACAAGGATCTGCCGAATATGGGTGGGGCTGCCGATCATATATTGGTCGACAGCGTAGGGCTCGCTGGTATCGAGCATGGTTATGCCACGGTCTGATGCGCGGAGCTTGCACAGTACGAGCGCATTGTCGCACAGCTCTTTAAGGTTGAATGATTCGTGCTCGAGCGTCACTTTGCGCTCCTCGATCCTGCCCATCTCGAGGATGTCGTTAATCAGTGACAGCAGGTGATTGGCGGCAACGCGCGCCTTGGCGCGGCTTTCGCGGGCGACCTGCATGTCGCCTTCTCTCAATTCCTCAATTTCGATAAGACCCAGGATGCCGTTGAGCGGCGTGCGGATGTCGTGGCTCATGCGCGTGAGGAAAGCGGTTTTGGCGGCGTTGGCGGCATCGGCTTTCTGCCGTTCCTCCTGTGCGCGGTAAAGCGACCAGACAAGGATGACGATGCCGGTGAGCAAAATGCAGATGACGACTGCCGCAATGACGATGCGGTTGCGGTAGAGAAGTCGGAACGCATCCGATTCTTGCGCCGAGTACGATGTGGGGAAATAGCTGTTTGCAGAGAGCGATTCACCTGCATTGACGATGCCCTTATTGATGATTCCCAGCAGCTCGGGCTTGCCGCGCGAAATTAAACACGATAGTTGCGCCGTGTTGGTGAGTTCCTGTGTTTCGAAATCCTCGATGTCGTAGATGTCGCGGAGAGTTTCCAGGCGCGTGCTGGGGACAATGATGCAACGTGCCTTCCCCTCATTGAGGGCTTTGAGCACCTCGCCGTCATTCGAATACTCGGTTACCGTTGCGTTCGGAAAGAGACTTTCGAGCTCAAAACGGTTAACGATTGTGCTCTTTGTACAAGCGATGTTCTTAAGGTCGCTGTTCAGGTTTTTGCCACTGTGAATGGCGGTCAGCGAAACCGTTCCCATCGAGTTTGACTGGATGACCCCTGTCTGCTCGGCGAGCCAGTAGTCGCGAAACAACGGCAGGGCGACATCGATGGTTCCGTTGGAAAGGGCTTTGATCATTTGCTTGTTGTTCGAGAGTGCGATTGTTTTGACCGTAATGTCAAACTTGTCGTGCAACGTCGTTGCAAGCGAGGCGAGCGACCCTTCCATCTCGCCGTCGTCATTTTGCGTACAGTAGGGAAGTTGGTTTTTAAGATAGCCGAGCGTGATGGTATTGCCGTTTTCTTTGAGCCAGGTGGTCTCGGTGCCGGTGAGCGATGACGAGCCACTGTTTTGGGTCGAGTAACTCGTTTTGACTTCCTCGTTATAGCGCGGGTTATCGCGGGCGATGGTCGTCATGGCGGCGTTGATGTCGTTCATCAGGTCAGGGCGGCTTTTGGGAACGGCAAAATAGTAGTCGCTCGAGCCTACGTAGAACATGGGTGACGCATCGGGCGACGAAATGGTGTCGTTCATGATGACGGCGTCGACCTCGCCGTCTGCAAGCGCCTCAAAGAGGGCGCTGCCGGTGTCGATTTCTTTATAGGTGCAGGTAACGTCTTCGTTGGCGAGCCACTGCTGGCCGACGATAGTTTGCATAACGCCAGAGTTGCAGCCGATGGTGAGGCCTTGGAGCGCCTGGGGGTCACCCTTGGCCAGATCGTCGCGGTCGGGCCTGGCGTAGATGTAGTAGCGCTCGGTGCCCTCGGGGTTCGAGGAAAAGAGCAGCTTCTGCTCGCGTTCTGCCGAATACGAGATGTTGGGCATGAGGTCGATTTCGCCTGCTTCGAGCATGTCCATAAGCTCGGAGAAGGTGCCGCTAACGTATTCGTATTGCCAGCCCTTTGTGTAATACGAGAGGGTCTGGAGGTACTCGTAGCCCCATCCCGAAAGTCGCTCGCCCGGCATGCCTTCCTGGAAGCCTTTGTTGTTGACGAGCCAGCCAACGCGGACTGTCTTGACCTGCTGGTCGGAGTCGGCGGCAAAGGCGGGGGCGGGCATGACGGCGCTCAGTATGGCGAGCGCGGCAAGCGCGACGGCCAGGGTGCGATATAGAGCCAAGCGAAGGACGGCGGAAGGTTTCACATGAAATCCTATCGAGTTGAGACAATTTCGCATAAGGATACCAGCTCAGCCTGCCCATTCAGCCGCCGCACCGCTAAACGGTCACTCCCGGCAGTTGGGGACAGTCCCTTTCTGCCGGCAGAAAGGGAACGTCCCCAACTGCCGGGTGTGGGACAATAACGAGCGAATGTGATTGGGCGTCTGGGAAAAGGGGTCGCGATGAACAAGTTGAGGACGCTTGCCGACGTGTTGCGCCAGGCTGGCTTTGCACGCATCACGGGCCTGTTTCTCGTCTTCTATCTGCTGTGCTCGACAGCCGTCTGGCTGTCCGAGCCCACGACCCTTACGTTTGGCGACGGCCTCTGGTTTAGCTTTGAGACCGTATCGACCATCGGCTTTGGCGATATCCCGGCCGAGACGCCGGTTGCCCGCGCTATCACTGTCGTTTTGAGCGTCATCAGCATCTTCTACATCGCCATGCTCACGGGCGTGGCGGTGAACTACTGCAATACGCTCATCAAGATGCGCCAAAAGGACACCATGGCGCGCTTTATGGACGATCTTGAGCATTTGGAAGAGCTCGATCGTGACGAGCTTGCCGACCTATCGCGCCGTGTGCGTGAATATCGCCGACGCCAACGCTAGAACGGGCGCCGCGCGTCACGATGAGGGGGACTAAATATGAATATCACGGTATACCTGGGCGCCAGCGTTGGTAACGACCCAGCATTTTTGCCTGCGGTGCAAGAGCTAGGCAACTGGATTGGCTCCAACGGGCACGCGCTGGTATACGGCGGGTCCAAATCGGGCCTGATGGGTGCGCTCGCCGATAGCGTACTCGATGCCGGTGGACACGTGACGGGCGTGGAGCCGAGCTTTTTTATCGAGGCCGAGTTTCAGCACGATGGCATCGACGACCTCATCGTGACGAGCGACATGGCCGAGCGCAAGGCCAAGATGATTGAGCTCGGTGACGCGTTCATCGCCTTTCCCGGTGGGACGGGTACGCTCGAGGAGATTGCCGAGGTCATGTCCGCCGTGTCGTTGGGGCATCTCGATGCGACGTGCATCCTGTACAACCTCGGGGGCTACTACAACGATCTCAAGGCGCTGCTCGGACACATGATTGATAAAGGGCTTTCGAGTCCGAGGCGCCAGCAAGGCATTTACTTTGCCGACGATTTGCGCGAGATTGCCTCGATTATTAACGGATAAGTCTTGAGCCTGCCCCACTATGACTCCCAATGGTGTCGTTTGCGGCGCAGACGGTTGGCTCGTTCGGGCAACGCTCGCTCTACAATAAAACGTATCTTTGTCGATTTTGACCACGGGAGGTCCCGATGGACAACCTTGCAAAACCCAAAAACCGTGCGCTGTTTTTAGTGAGCGTGGCCGTGACCGGTGCGTTTGCGGGCGCCGCGGTCTGGCTGTTTTTCTTTGCGATGGAGCACGGTATCGACTATCTATGGACCGAGATCCCTCATATGCTGGGCGTCGCTTCGCCCGAGCTCGCGAGCGGTCCGTTCGGTTTTTTGCCGTACCCGTTTTTCGTCTGCCTGCTGGGCGGCCTGCTGATCGGTCTGTACGAAAAGATGACGGGCACCAAGACTGATGACCTCAACCAGGTGATGGCCAAGGTTAAGCAAGACGGTCGCTACCCGTACGACAACCTCGGCAAGCTTTCGCTTGCGGCATTGCTGCCGCTGCTGTTTGGCGGAAGCATTGGACCGGAGGCCGGCCTGACCGGCGTTATCGCGGGTCTGTGCAGCTGGGTCGGCGACCGCATGCGTCGCTTTGACGCCGAGTTTAGGCAGCTCACGCTGCTGGGTACCCAAGCTGCCCTAACGGCGCTCTTCACCGCTCCCATCTTTGGCTTTGTGGCGCCGCTCGCCGGTAGCGCCGATGGTCGGGGCGCTGGCGAGGACTCCGCGTCCGACGAGATCACCATCAAGCTGCCCAAGGCGCAAAAGACCGTGGTCTACGGCATCGCGATTGCCGGCGGCCTGGGCACCTATCTGCTGCTCGGCCAGCTTATGGGTGGCGGCATGGGCATGCCGAGGTTCGAGGCTGCCGAGGTGGGCAACCTGGAACTTGTCTGGCTCATTCCGCTGGCGTTGGTCGGCACCGTATGCGGTTGGCTGTACTTTGTCTCCGAGCATGCAAGTGAGGCGCTGTCCCATGCAATAGGGGAGCGCCCCGTCGTCAAGGCCATGCTGGCTGGTCTGGCGCTCGCCATCTGCGGCACAGTTCTGCCTTATACCATGTTTGCCGGTGAGACCCAGGCCGACGTACTTATGGAGACCTACCTCACCATCCCCGCCGGTGTGCTCATCGCGACCGGTCTTGTCAAGGCCATGCTGACCCCCGCCCTCATCAATATGGGCTGGCGTGGCGGCCACTTCTTCCCGGTTATCTTTTCGGGCGTGAGCTTGGGCCACGGCTTCGCTATCCTTACCGGCGCCGATCCGGTCTTTTGCGTCGCCGTCTGCACGGCCTCGACGATGGGCGCCGTTATGCGTCAGCCGGTCATGGTTGTGGGCTTGCTGCTCATGTGTTTCCCGCTCAAGGGTATCGTCTGCATGATCATCGCCGCCGTTATCGCCGCTGGCATTCCGCTGCCCAAGCCGCTGCGCAAGTAGCACGGCGGCGCACGGTCAATACAAACATCTCAAGCCCGGTGTGAGGGTGTTCAACTTGAGCTTGTGCCCTTTGACGGGTCGTTATTTTCAAAATGCTGCTGTAATCCACGACACGGGTTGAGCGCCTTCCCAATAATGGGCCACGCCGATCTGTGGCGCATGTCCGATGATACCGCGCCTGCCTACAGGTCGCGTGCTCGATAGACCTTGGTACTGATGGCGCAACTCAGTGCAAAGAGCACGAGGGCCAGTACGGCAATTCCTGCGCACAGGCAGCCGAGGACGGCGGGATCGGGATTTGCTCCGGCAATCGACATAAGCCAGTTGCTAATGGGGTTGGAGGAGCTCAGCGTGGCCATGGCAAAGCACCCGAGCAGGGCAAACAGGCCAACGGATAGGCGCAGCGCCTCCATGTGTCCAAGGCGAAAGAACAGCGGCTGCGCCAAAAACACCATCATGAGGGAGATGAGCATCGATGCTGCCGAGGCTATTGCGATCTCAAAGACCGTCTGTCCCGTCGAAGGAATGCCCGCGCTGTTGAAGAGCGGGATGGCGACGATACTCAAAAGCGTAGCTGCACATGCCATGGCGGCGGAGAAGACAATAACGCTCAGGTAGCGGGCACAAATAATGTCTTTGCGCGAGAAGGGCAGCGTTGCCCGATAACGCTCCCATCCGTTTTGATTGTCGAAGCCGGCCAGCGAGCTCATGACCATGATGGGTGACATGGCGCTGACCGCGCAGGCGCCGGCGCTCATGCCGGAATCGCCGTCCGATGCGTTGGCAAGGGTCAGCACGACGAATATGAACAAGCCGACACCCGCAATGCTCGGGACAAGTGAGCGAACGATGGCGAGCTCGGACATAAAGGCGCGTTTCATTTCGAAGCCCCTTTCAGCGTGAGGCGCAGATAGTCATCAATGGTTGCCCGGTCGCAGGGAATCTCGGGAAAGGCCTCGAGCGCCTCGCGACGGTTGGGCACGAGCACGTCCACGCTATAGGCGTGGTGGGCGGCGCGAGCGCCTTCGACGCAAGCCATAAGCTCGGCGGCCTGTGCTTGGGTGCAGTGGGCGATGCCGGCGCGGTCGGTAATGTCCTCGCGCGGCAGGTCAAACACAATCGAACCGTTATCGATGCAGATGACGCGGTCGGCGGCGCGATCGAGGTCGGACGTAATGTGGCTCGAGAGCAGCACACTGTGCTGGCCGTCGGCGACAAAGGCGAGCAGCTCATCGAGCAGCTCCTCGCGCGCCATGGGATCGAGGCCCGCAGTGGCTTCGTCCAAAACGAGCAGCTTGGCATTGTGGCTGAGCGCGCAGGCGAGCTGCAGCTTCATGCCCATGCCGCGGGAGAGGTCTTTTACCTTGGCTTTGGGATCAAGGCCAAATCGGTCGATAAATCTGGCGAATGTTTCGCGACTCCATGTGGGGTACGCCGGGCCTACGAGCGTCTCGATCTGGCCCACCTTGAGCGTGGAGGGGAAAGGACACGTGTCCAGGACAAGACCGACGCGGGAGCGCAGGTGACGCTGTGCCTCGCCGGGCGCGTTGGCGTCGCAGTGCTGTCCAAACAGATGCACCTCGCCGGCATCGAGCTTTATAAGCCCGAGCGCGGCGCGAATGGTCGTTGTCTTGCCGGCGCCGTTTGCGCCCACAAAGCCGACAATCTGGCCGGGCTCCACGGTGAGTGTGACATCGCGTAGCGAAAAGCGGTCGCTTACGCGGCGTGAAACGCCTTTGAGTTCTAGCAAGTTTTGCATGGTATAGCCTTTCTTGCAGATGGCTACTGCATGGTCTCGGGGGCTACAAGGTCGAGCATTTCGTGCAATTTGTCGCGCGTGACGCCCAGGGTTTCGGCCTGCGTAGCGGCCTGCGCAAGCAACTCTTCGATATGGCAGAGCTGGTTTTCGCGCAAGAGTTCCTGGTTTCCCTCGGCGACAAAGCAGCCCTTGCCCTGCACGGTGCAGATAAAACCGAGTTGCTCCAGGTCGGCATAGGCGCGCTTGGTGGTGATGACGCTCACGCCCAGGTCGCTCGCCAGCGCGCGGATACTGGGGAGCTTGGCTCCCGCAGCGAGTGAGCCCGAAAGGATCTGGGCTTTGACCTGCGAGGTTATCTGCTCGTAGATGGGCTTGTCGCTCGAATTGGATAGGATGATGTCCACAGCGGCTCCTTAGCTGTTGGGCTACACGTGTATATAACCGGTAAGCACAGTATATATACACTATGCACAGTTGCGCAAGAGGGAAATATGGGCTCGTCTGTCCCTCCGTTCGTTTATCTCGATCTGTAACATCTGAAGTCAATTTTGGCGGCTAGATGTTACAGATCGAGACAGCCTCGATCTTCCTGCTGGTTTATCTCAATCTGTAACACTTAGGCCTGATTTTGATGGCTAGATGTTACAGATTGAGACATTGGCTGCCCGCCTGCCAGTTTGTCTCGATCTGTAACAGGTAGGGGCTCAAAACCCGTCTTACTGTTACAGATCGAGACAATCCTTGAGGCGGCTGCCCGCTACAGAGCGAGCTCAGCTGATGAATTTGTCCTGATAGGTGCCCTATGGCGGGATTTCGCGGCTACAATGGTGCGGTTACAACGACGTAATGCACTCAATGCAAGAAAGGATCCGCATGGCAAGCCTGTCGGATGAAATCTCGTCGCGCCGCACGTTCGCGATTATCAGCCACCCGGACGCCGGTAAGACCACGCTTACCGAGAAGCTGCTGCTCTATACCGGCAGCATCCAGACTGCCGGCTCGGTCAAGGGCAAGAGCTCGGCCAAGCATGCCGTCTCGGACTGGATGGACATCGAGAAGGAGCGCGGTATTTCCGTTACCTCCTCGGTGCTGCAGTTCACCTACAACGGCGCCTGCGTCAACATCCTCGATACCCCCGGCCACCAGGACTTCTCGGAGGATACCTACCGTACCCTTATGGCCGCCGACGCCGCAGTCATGGTCATCGACGGCGCTAAGGGCGTCGAGGCCCAGACCAAAAAGCTCTTTAAGGTCTGTACGCTGCGCCATATTCCCATCTTTACCTTTGTGAACAAGCTCGACCACGAGGCTCGCGATCCGTTTGAGCTCATGGAAGAGATCGAGAACGTCCTGGGTATCAATACGTATCCCATGAACTGGCCGATCGGCAGCGGGCGCAACTTCCGCGGCGTGTTCGATCGTCAGACCCGTCGCGTCATTGCCTTTGAGGGCGACGGCCACGCCAACGCCACCAAGAAGGTCGCCGAGGTCGAGGCCGAGCTGGGCGATCCGGCCATGGACGAGCTTATTGGCGAGGAGAACCACAAGAACCTGATGGACGACATCGAGCTGCTCGATGGCGCCGGTGACGAGCTCGACCTGGATGCCGTGGCCTGCGGCAAGCTGAGCCCGGCGTTCTTTGGCTCGGCACTCACCAACTTTGGTGTGGAGCCCTTCCTTAAAGAGTTCCTGCGTCTGGCCCCGACGCCGCGCGCCTATACCGATACACTCACCAGCGAGCCGGTCGCGCCCGCCGAGAACGACTTTAGCGGCTTCGTGTTTAAGATCCAGGCCAACATGGACAAGAACCATCGCGATCGCATTGCCTTTGTGCGCATTTGCTCGGGCAAGTTCGAGCGCGGCATGGATGCCTTCCATGTGCAGGGCAACCGCAAGCTCAAGCTTGCCACGGGCACGTCGATGATGGCCGATGACCGCGCCATCGTGGACGAGGCGTACGCGGGCGATATCGTGGGCTTGTTCGACCCGGGTATCTTTAGCATCGGCGACACCGTGTGCTCCGGCAAGCGCCACGTGCAGTATCCGCAGATCCCGACGTTTGCCCCCGAGATGTTTGCCCGCATTACGCAGGTCGACACGCTCAAGCGCAAGCAGTTTGTGAAGGGCATGGAGGAGCTTGCCCAGGAGGGCGCCATCCAGATCTTCCGCGAGCTGGGTGCCGGCATGGAGAGCGTCATCGTGGGCGTGGTCGGCGTGCTGCAGTTTGAGGTACTCGAGCGCCGCCTCAAGGCCGAGTACCGTGTTGAGGTTCGTCGCCAGCCGCTGCCCTATACGGACATCCGCTGGATCCAAAACGACCCCGACACCATCGATATCCCGGGCCTTTCGCTCACGCGCGATACCCTGCGCGTCGAGGACATGCGCGGCGGCAAACTGCTGCTGTTCACGAGCCCGTGGAACGTGGACTGGGCTACCGACCACAACCCCGACCTTGTCCTGTCGGAGTTCGGCAACGTAACGTTTTAGCGCACCGGGGCGGTGATCCTGTGGGGCCGCCGCGCCGTTTGCTTGCCTGCCGCCGCGTGAGCGGCTATCATACCCACCGTCGCCTCAAGACCGTGGCGGCCGAGCAGTTCGGGTCCGATATCCTGCTCGTTAAACCTAAAACCAAAGGAGTACATAATGATCAAGAAGGTCATGGAGGACTACAAGGTCCTGTTGCGGAGCATTCCCGCGGCAACGGTTTCGCTGTTTATCGTGAGCGTTATCATGATGAACCTGCTGGCCAACAAAGAGCTCATCAGCCTGCCGTATCTGGCACTCGATTGC
This sequence comes from Collinsella sp. AF37-9, assembly GCF_003475115.1. NCBI lineage: Bacteria > Bacillati > Actinomycetota > Coriobacteriia > Coriobacteriales > Coriobacteriaceae > Collinsella > Collinsella sp. AF37-9. The sequence continues at coordinate 68,352 of NZ_QROQ01000002.1, forward strand.
GGCTTTGTGGTGAGCTGGGTTTCGTTTTTGTGCCAGGACATGATCTGCAAGCGCTTTGGCGCCAAGGCATCCATCAAAATCTCTATCCTCGCACTGCTGGTCAACCTGGCTGTGAGCCTGTGCTTTTGGGCATGCTCGCTCACGCCCGGCATGTGGGGCGCCTACTACGACACGGGTATGATCGAGGTCAACACCGCCCTTAACGCCACCATCGGCGGCACCTGGTACGTGGTGTTTGGATCTTCGCTCGCCATGCTCGTCTCTGCCGTCGTTAACTCCACGCTCAACCAGTCGCTCGGCCGTATGCTCAAAAAGAATAACTTTGCGAGCTTTGCCTTCCGCTCCTATGTGTCTACAGGCGTTGGCCAGTTTATCGACAACCTGGTCTTTGCCATTGTGGTGAGCCACACGTTCTTTGGTTGGACCTGGGTGCAGGTCCTTATGTGCTCGCTGACCGGCGCTGTTGCCGAGCTGCTGTGCGAGGTCTTCCTGAGCCCTGTGGGCTACAAGGTCGTGCGCGGCTGGGAGCGCGAGAATGTGGGCGCCGAGTATCTCGAGCGCCACGCAACCGCCTAAGGAGCAAATATGCGGGTTTTGATCACGGGCGCTTCGGGCGGCATTGGAGCCGCGTGCGTGCAGCGCTTTTTGGACGAGGGCCACGAGGTCGTGGGCTTTGATTTGCTGCCGGCAGCGATCGAGCACGAGCGCTATCGCCATCTGATCGTCGATGTCCGCGAGCCGGACTCGTTTCCAGGCGAGCTTGAACCCCAGGTGATCGTGAATGTTGCTGGTACGCAGGACTCGGCCGACGATATTGCCGCCAACCTGTGCGGCACCATCAACGTGACCGAGCGCTACGCCTTTGTGGGGGAGGGGCTTGCCGCCAAGCCGGCGCCGGCTATTACATCCGTGGTCAATGTGGGGTCGGCGAGCGGGCATACGGGATCGGAGTTTCCCGCCTATGCTGCCAGCAAGGGCGGCGTTATCGCCTACACCAAAAACCTTGCAAACCGCCTAGCACCGCAGGCCATCGCCAACAGTGTGGACCCGGGCGGCGTTATCACGCCGCTCAACCGTTGCGTGATGGAAGACGAGCACCTGTGGAACCAGATTATGGAGCTCACGCCGCTTAAACGCTGGGCCACCGCCCAAGAGATCGCCGAGTGGATCTACTTTGTGGGCGTGACCAACCGGTTTATGACCGGGCAGAGCCTGCTGATCGATGGCGGCGAGGCCGGCCGCACCCAGTTTATCTGGCCCGAGTAGAAAACGCGCCCGATGGAAATCCGTCGGGCGCGTTTTTGATGTATTGATTTTTAGCCGAGGCAAGTCCAGTTGACGGGGGTCGAGCCGTGCTGTTCGAGTAGCCGATTGGCTGCCGAGAAGGTGCGCGACCCTATAAAAGCGGGGAGTTCTGCCGTGGCGCGGTTGGCCGAAAGCGGCGAGGGGTGCGTGGAGGCAAGGCAGAACTTGCCGGTTGCCTTGCCCGCGCCGGTCGCGGCGAGCTTGCCCTCGACCATCTGCTGGGCAAAGCGGCCCCATGCCAAAAAGACGACCGGCTGGGGCAGCTGGCAGCAACGTTCGATAACGTAGTCGGTGAGCGTGCTCCAGCCCAGCTTGGCGTGTGAGTTCGCGGCATGCTCGCGCACGGTGAGCGTGGTGTTGAGAAGCAGGACGCCCTGTTGTGCCCATGGGGTTAGGTCTCCCGTGGCGGGAATGGGGCAGCCTAGATCGGCATTGAGCTCCTTGTAAATGTTGCGCAGGCTCGGCGGCAACTTGGTTTGCGTCGCGGGGACCGAGAACGACAGCCCCATGGCCTGGTTGGGCCCGTGATAGGGGTCTTGACCCAAGATGACAACCTTGACCTGGTCGGCCGGCGTGTAGGCGAGGGCATTGAGGATGTCGTCTTGTGCCGGGTAGATGGTCTGCTCGGCACGCAGAAGGGCGATGCGCTCGAGCAGCTGGTTCGTAGTGTCACGTACCGGCTGCGGCGCATCGCCCAACCAAGTTGCTATGTTGCGGTCGCGAGTTGCAGCGTCCATGGAACTCCTTTAGGGCAGATGCTTTGTCGGCATCTATTGTAAAGGCGTCGGAGACCTTTATGCCGCGGCTGTATGAGGAGTGGGGTCTACGAGACGTGCTCGGGCGCTGCCGCCATATGAGCATGCCCATGTGCGCGGAGGCGCGGAAGCTCGACAGTTGCCACCATGACGCCGGTGAGGATGAGGGCGGCGCCAAGGAAGGCGATGGGGCTCAGGACCTCGCCGACCAGGAAAAACGAGAAGACGGCGGAGCAGACCGGCTCGAGCGAGAAGGCGAAGCCAGTGGTTTCGGCGGGTACGTGGGGCTGCACGAGCGTCTGGGTGATAAAGCCGTAGGCAGAGCAGATGAGTGCGAGCGCAACGATAACGACGATCTCGCTCGGCGTGCTGGGAAGCGTGAAGCCGCCAAAGGTAAATGCGGCGATACCCGAGAACAAGCCGCCGAAGCCCAGCTGCCAAACGCCCAGAGCCAGCGGATCGACTTCTTCGACAAAGCGCTTGGCGATGATAATGTGGCCGGCATAGATAAAGGCCGAGAGCAGCATGATGATCGCGCCGGGATTCAGGCTGGTAAAGTCGGCGCCCGAGAGCAGCAACATGCCGCAGGTGACGATGGCGGTGCCGATGAGCACCTTGCGCTCGGGGGCGCGACGCAGCAGGGCCGCGTTGGCAAACGGCACGATTACGACCGTCAGGCTCTGCAAAAAGCCGGCGGTGGAGGCGGAGGTGAGGCTGGAGCCCAGGCACATGCAGGTGATCTCGGTTGCCATGATGGCGCCGATGATGGCGGCGCGGACCATCAGGTCACGGTTGATGCGCACCGCGTGCTTGTGGAAGAGCAGCAGGCAGGCCGCAAAAGCGATGATGCAGCGCAGCGCGACGATGCTCGTGGCGTTCATGCTGTCCATGCCGATCTTCATGAGGGGGTACGAAAAGCCCCATGCGACGGGAACGGAAAATGAGAGCGCGATTGCTTTTTTGCGATCCATGGGACTCCTTTTGTTACAGAACGGTTTCGCAAAAAGGATTCTGCTCCCAGATATGGATGTAGTAAAGCGAATGTATCTTCAGTATGATTAAGAAATACTAATGTTGGAAGAAAAAGCCCTGGCAAAACGTTTTACGGCTACATCGATGTGGAGGCACGATGGCATCGCGGTATCAGATTGTATGTATGGTGGTCGATTGCGGCAGCCTGAAACGTGCCGCCGACGAGCTGGGCTATACGCAAAGCGCGGTGAGCCAGGCCGTCAAGGCGCTCGAGCGCGAGCTGGGCACCACGATTATCGAGCGTGGCAAGCAGGGCGTCTCACTGACGCGCGACGGCAAACAGTATCTGCCGTATCTGCGCCAGATCGTTACGGCCGAGGCCGAGCTTGAGGGCAAGCGCCTGGAGTTGCTGGGGCTTTCGTCGACCGACATTCGCATTGCGACGTTTACCAACGTGAGTCGTACTGTGTTGCCGCGTGTGATCCGCGACTTTGGGGCCCTGCATCCGGGCGTGCGCTTTACCCTCAAGCAGGGCGATTACACGCGCAATGCCCAGTGGGTGCACGATGGCATGGTTGACTTTTGCTTTACGGCACGCGGATTTACCACGGGGCTTCAGAAGCGCGTGGTCTATCACGACGAGCTGGTGGCGCTGTTGCCAGCCGTCCATCCACTGGCGGCAAAGGAAAAGGTGACGCTTGCCGACCTGGCGTCCGAACCGTTTGTGCTGCTGGATGAGGGCGAACAGAGTCTGGTGCTCGATGCGTTTGCCGCGCACGGGCTATCGCCGCATGTGACGAGTGAGGTCACCGATGACTACACCATTATGGCGATGGTGGAGGAGGGCCTCGGTGTGAGCATGCTCTACCGCCGTACCGTCGAGGGCATGCGGGCCGATATTTGTGTGCGTCCCATCGTGCACGCTCCCTCACGCGATGTCGTGGCAGCCTGGCGCAGTTGGGATACCATGCCTATCGCTACGAGGCGCTTTATCAACTATATGAGCTCGCATATCGTCAATTAATGACTGGCGTGGCGTTGAGCGCGGTGTTTAGCGGGCTGTCGCTTTGGCTTGGGTGGCGCGATAGGTGCGTGCCGGGTGGCAAAGTAGTACCGCCACGACCATAAAGAACGCCGTAGTGCCCAGGCTGATGGGGTAGACCATCATGATGTTCGCAAAAGTGCGGAAGTGCGGGAACACGCGGAACACCCAATAGAAGCGGATGCCGCAGACGCAGATCATGGTGATGAGGGCGGGCGTGAGCGAGATGCCAAAGCCGCGCAGATAACCGGACATGTTTTCGTAGAACATGCTAAAGGCGTATGCCGGGAAGATCGAGCACACGCGGATATAGCCGATCGAGACGATGTTGGGATCGCTGTTGAACAGCGACAGGATCTCGCGCCCCAGGCCGACAATGACGACAATCGTGGTGAGCGCGACGATGCCGCCTTCGACCAGGCAGACCTTGAGCGTCTTGGTGCAGCGGTCAATCTGGCGGGCACCGTGGTTTTGTCCCACAAAGGTGGTGCACGCCTGGCTAAAGCTGTTGAGCAGGTTGTAGCACACGTACTCCAGGCTCATGGCGGCGCTCGATGCGGCCATGACCTCGGTGCCCAGACTGTTGATGGCAGACTGGATGATGATGTTGGCGATGGCAAAGACGGCGCTTTGGATGCCGGCGGGCAGGCCGATCTTGACGATGCGCTTGAGGGCGACGGGGTCTAAGCCTAAGTCGCGTGGGGTGACGCGGACGACGGAGTCGGTCTTGAGCAGGCGGATAAAGAGCGTGGCGGCGCTGACGGTGTAGGCGATGGCGGTGGCGATGGCGACGCCCGCGACGCCCCAGTGGAGTACGGGGACAAAGATGAGATCCAGGCCAATGTTGAGGACGGTGGACACGGCGAGCGCCTGCAGCGGCATGCGGGTGATGCCGACGGAGCGGAAGATCGCGGCCTCAAAGTTGTAAAGCAAGATCGAGGGCATGCTGAGCAAAAAGACGCGCAGGTAGAGCGAAGCGAGCGGCATGGTTTCGGCGGGAACGTTGAGCGCGGCAAGCATGGGCTCGGCAAAGATCTCGCCCAGTGCGATGACGACAAAGCCCACGAGCGCCATCAAAATCGAGGTATGGACGGCGCGTTTGACCATGTTCTGATCGTTGCGGCCGATAGCGTTGGCAATGACCACGTTGGAGCCAAGCGACATGCCGATAAACAGGTTGAGCATAAGACTGGTAAGCGGAACATTGGAGCCGACCGCCGCCATGGCGAGGGTTCCCTGGTCGCCTGAGAAGTTACCGATGATGACCGTGGCGATGAGGTTCGATAGCTGCTCCAAGATGCTCGTGGCGGCCACGGGGAAGGCGAACAGGGGAATATTGCGCCACAGTGAGCCGGTGGTCATGTCAATGTGCTTGGACGCGGTATCAGCCATACGCTCTCAATCTCTAATATGCTCTTTCGTGCTTATTTGCGCAGATGATGATACTCCTAATCGACTAGTCATTGGGGACGTTCTTGAATGACTAGTCGTTTAAGAACGTCCCCAATGACTAGGTGGGGAAGGCGTGCGACAATGGTGGGCGTTGTGTAGTCCGCGCTAAGGAGTTGCCATGTTGTTGTGTCCCGTTTGCCATGAACCGTTGGTGGACGATGAGCGCGGTGCTGCATGCGCGGGCGGGCACCGGTTTGACCGTGCGCGCGAGGGCTATCTATATCTGCTGCGCTCGTCCAAGAGCGGTGACTCCATGGGTGATCCCAAGTCGCAGGCGCGCAGCCGTCGTGACTTTCTGAACCGTGGATACTATGCGCCGTTGCGCGATGCGATGGTCGAGCTGGTGCGCGAGCGGGTGTTCGGGCGCGCTGCGTCTGCGAACGGCCCCATGACCTTGCTCGATATTTGCTGCGGCGAGGGCTACTACACCAGCGCCATGGGTGCGGTGCCGGGCGTGGATGCTTATGGCTTTGACCTGGGTAAAGAGATGGTGCGCCTGGCCGCCAAGCGCGGCGATGCGACCTACTTCGTGGCCAACATGAAGGATATCCCTGTGGCCGATGGCGCCTTCGATATGGTGACCGAGCTCTTTGCCCCCTTTAACGAGCGCGAGTTTGCCCGCGTGCTGGCACCCGAGGGCTCGCTCTACACCGTGGTGCCGGGTGCCCGTCATCTGTTTGGGCTCAAGGAGGTGCTCTACGACACGCCATATCTCAATGACGAGAAGCTGCCGCAGACGACCGAGCTCGAGTTGGTCGGAACGCAGCGGGTGTCTGCGAACATTACGCTCCAGACCCAGGCTGACATCGAGGCGGTGTTCCAGATGACGCCGTACTACTACCGCACGCGCCCCGCCGACAAAGAGCGCCTGGCAAACCTGGACACCCTTCAAACCGACATCGACTTCATCATCGCCGAGTACCGCCACAGCTAACAACCTGCCAAAAAGGGACAGGTTTATTTTGGCAGGGTTTATCTGGGCAAACGTAAAGGGCCGACCGCGGAGATGCGCGATCGGCCCTTTTTAGTTGCTTGGCTACAAAGGTTATGAGAAGCGAGCGCTTACAGGCGGTCCTTGTTCTCGGCCTTAACGGTGTGCGCCTGCTGAACAAAGAACAGGTCGTAGACCACGATGACAAAGGCGACGATATTGATGGAGCTGCCGCCGAGCGCGGGAAGCGTGAGCACGGCCTGCGCAATCGTGGCGATTGCGGCAACGATGCCGAGCTTAAACGCGCCATCCACCTGCGAGGGCTTATTGGCGCCCTTGATGCCGGCGACGCCTGCCGCAAGATCGACAACGCCCTTGGCGATAATCACGGCCGCGGCGAGCATGGCGTTCGATCCGTAGGTGGACTCGAGCTTGCCGGTCGCGATGCCGGCGATTCCCATGATGAGACTGGCGATGCCCAGAACAAAATAAATCAGGGCAAGGATTTTGAGTGTCTTGCGAGCGGCGCTCATAGCTGGTCCTTTCGATGCGGGCGCGGAGAATCTGTCGCACCCAGGTTGCGGCACATATCGTGAAGCACATTGTAGTTCAACGGGGCGATGCATGCGTTTGAAAGCGTTTCTTACCTGCACGGTCCAACCTTTCAAAAAGGAAAGCTGGGCGTAAGTCAAATCGATGGCAGCTCATGTACGGCGCTGCGATGATGAAGGCGTAACAAGGAGTTGGTCTAAGGAGGAGCCATGATGTACGGAACAGGGCAAGTGCGCGAGCCGCGGTCGTTGGGAAGGCGCATGAGTGATTCTGTGATTGCCGCCGTGTGCACGGGATTGATGGCGGTGCTTTGCATTGGGATGCTGTGGACCATGTCGCATGTGGGACAATAGCGGACGGTTGGGCGCCGACAGAGGCGGCGCTCGCGTATTCGTTTTGCTTGTTAAGGAGTGCCCATGGGCGTCGTCGATCCCTTTTCTGTTGCTCGGGCGGCAGGGCTCGAGTTAACCAGGACACCCGAGGGCCTCACGCTCACCGATGGCTCGATGGAGCTGCGAGCCGATTTTGCCCGCATGCTTCCACGACTCAAGCAGGGCCGCTTGCAACAGGAGCTGCTGGTGAAGGCCGCGCGCGCGAAAGGCGTTGAGCATCCGTGGGCAATCGATGCCACGGCAGGTTTTGGCGAGGATTCGCTGCTGCTGGCAGCCGCGGGCTTTGCGGTCGATTTGTATGAGCAGGACTGCGTGATCGCGGCGTTGCTTCAAGATGCGCTGGACCGCGCGGCAGATAATCCGGCGCTTGCGACAGTCGCGGCGCGCATGCGCTTGCATGCGGGCGAGGACAGCATTGCCGGCCTTCGCCATACAGCTGAGCTGGTCGAGCACGGTGAGCTCGCGGCTCCCGATGTGGTGTATCTGGACCCCATGTTTCCCGAGCGTACCAAGAGCGCGGCGGTGAAAAAGAAGTTTCAGCTCTTGCACCATCTGGAACAGCCGTGTGCCGATGAGGAGGCGCTGGTCGAAGCCGCGCTTGCGCCGCGCCCGCGCAAGGTTGTTATCAAGCGGCCGGTGAAGGGGCCGCTGCTTGCCGGCGTTAAGCCGAGCTATCAGCTTGCGGGCAAGGCCGTTCGTTACGATGTTCTGGTGCCGCCGCGCCCGTAGCTTCCGTACAACGGCTGGCACTCCGTCAGTGCTGTGCCGATGCGGGGTCTATTTCCAAGGGTGCGACGTCAGGTGCCAGCCGCCGCAGTATTCGCATTTGTAGCAGGCCAGCCCGCGACGTCCGCGGTTTTCGCAGTCGGCCATAACTGCTTCGACCTCGGCGCGCGTGTCGTAACGGTTTTTGCGCTCGCACGACTTGTAGCGCCAGGCTTCATCGCGCGCGGCGTCCAGGGCGTCGCGGCGCTCGTCCTCGCGCGCAAACAGGTCGCTCATATCGCCGCCGGTGGCAGCGCCCAAAAACTCGCTTTTGGCCTTTGACCAGGCGGCTCGCTTTTTGCTTCCCATCTGCTTCGCGCCCCTCTTCAAACGCTGGTATCATTGCTCAATCAAAGTGATACCAATAAACGTGAGGTCGCCGCGTGATGATCAGAAAAACCCTCGATACCGACATTCCCGCCGTCATAGGTATCTATGACGCCGCTCGCGCTTTTATGCGCGCACATGGCAACGCCACACAGTGGCCCGAGGGCACACCTTCGGCCGAGCAGCTGGCTGCCGATATCGCCGCCGGTGGCAGCTATGTGTGCGAAGTCAACGGTCGCGTGGTGGCGACGTTTGCCTTTCTGCCGGGCCCGGACGAGTGCTATGACGTTATCGAGGACGGTCAGTGGCGTAGCAACACTCCGTACGCCGTACTGCACCGCGTGGCGTCCGACGGCACCGTGCACGGTATCGCGGCCGCGATGTTTGCCTTTGCCAAGGAGCGCGCTGACCACCTGCGTATCGATACGCATGCGGACAACCTGCCCATGCAGGGCGCGAGCATGAAGGCGGGGTTCGAGCGCGCCGGCGTCGTGTATGTGTCAGACGGCACGCCGCGTGTTGCGTTCGACTGGCTGCGCGAGGCATAAGAGCGGGAACGCGTATCAACAATCCATGTACATGAAAATGGCCCCGGGTGGGGCCATGTTTGATTGCCACGCTGGTTTGCGAGGCGGTAGATGTGGCGCGCTGCCGGCTCTAAGGCGCCTACGGCCGGGGCAGCTCGCTTCCGCAGTGGCAACACTTGGTCGCGCCCTCATGTACCTCTTCTAGGCAATAGGGACAGACGGGCTTGGGCGCAGCTTGTTCGGCGGCGGTACCGGCGAGCTTGTCGCTAATTTCCTGCGCCTTGTTGAATGCCTTGACGATGGCAAAGACGATCGCCGCCACAATCAAAAAGTTGATGCACGCGCCAATGAACGCTCCAAAGTCGATATTGGTTCCCGGCACCACCAGCCCCGAGATCTCGGTGGCGCTGCCGCCGGCAATCACGGAGATAAGCGGGTTGATGATGTTATCGGTAAGCGAGGTCACGATAGAGGTAAATGCGCCGCCGATAATCACGCCGACGGCCATGTCCATCACGTTGCCGCGGTTGATGAATTCCTTGAACTCGTTGAGTAATGCCTTCATGGTGGCTCCTCGCTGTTGTGGGGCTCGCGTTGTTGCCGCCCCAGATGAGTCCCGGCAGACAAAAGGGGAGGTGCCGGCTTTCGCAAGGCGCGAACCTACGAAAATCGCCGCGCGGCAACGCGGGGCGATGAGCTCGGTCGGGGGATAGGGCCCGCTTCGCCCGCCGGCCCGTAAATTGTATCATCCAGTGTGGAACGAGGGTGCCCGTTGCCGCGTGCGATGGGCCTGCAATAAGAGGAGGGCCATGTCGAAGCAAGCGGTCGTTGGAATCTTGGCGCATGTCGATGCCGGCAAGACTACGCTGGCCGAGGCCATGCTGTTCAACGCGGGTCGCATTCGCAAGCGCGGCCGTGTGGACGACGGCGACTCGCACCTGGATACCAGCGCTATCGAACGCGAGCGCGGCATCACGATTTTCTCGTCGCAGGCCGTGCTCGACCACGGAGATACCCACGTCATGCTTGTGGACGCCCCCGGTCACGTGGATTTTTCGGCCGAGGCAGAGCGCACATTGCGCGCGCTCGACTACGCGATTTTGGTTGTGGGCGCCAACGATGGCGTGCAGGGGCACACCGAAACCCTGTGGCGCCTGCTTGCACGTTATGACATCCCGACGTTCATCTTCATCAACAAGATCGATTTGGAGAATCCTGGCCGCGATGTTTTGCTGACACAGCTTGGGCAGCGTCTTTCCGAGGGCTGCCTGGATGCCAATGAACTGCTGGCGGGCGGCGCCGCTTGGGAGGACGCTGCCGCGTTGGACGAGGCAGCCCTCGAGGAGTTTCTTGAGACGGGTGAGCTTTCCATCGCAACGCTGTCGCGCATGGTTGCCGAGCGCAAGCTCTTTCCCTGCTTTGCCGGCTCGGCGCTCAAGGACCAGGGCGTGGGCGAGCTGCTGGACGGCATATGCGCGCTGATGCGTGAGAGGGCGTGGCCGCCGGAGTTCGCCGCGCGCGTCTATCGTGTCAGCCGCGGGGATCGCGGCGAGCGTTTGGCTTGGGTTAAAGTGACCGGCGGCACGCTGCACGCAAAACAGATGATTGGCGGACGTTCCGGTGCCGAGGCATGGGAGCAAAAGATCGATCAGGTGCGCATCTATAACGGCGAGAAATACGAGCTTGCACAGAAAGTTGCCGCTGGCGGCATCTGCGCCGTGACGGGTCTTGCACACGTTCGCCCAGGGGACGCCCTGGGCGCGGAGCCCGCGGGCGATGCGCCCGTCATTGCGCCAGTCCTTACCTATACGGTGCTTCCGGGCGAACACGATGTCCACGCGGTGTTCAAAGCACTGACTGAGTTGGCGGACGAAGATCCTATGCTCGGCGTAAGCTGGAATACGCATCTTGAGCAGATTCATTTGCAGTTGATGGGCGCCGTGCAGCTCGAGGTCGTGCAGCGGGTGTTGGCCGATCGCTTTGGCCTTTCGATTGATTTTGAGTCTGGCGGCATTCTCTATAAGGAGACTATTTCGCAGCCGGTCGAGGGCGTGGGCCACTTTGAGCCACTGCGCCACTATGCCGAGGTACATCTGCGCCTGGAGCCATTGCCGGCGGGTTCGGGCGTGCAGTTTGGCACCGTTACCTCGACCGACGAGCTCGATCCTAACTGGCAGCGTCTGGCGCTCACCAACGCCATGGAGCGCGATCACCTGGGCGTGCTGACCGGCTCTCCCATCACCGATGTGCGCATTACGCTCACGGGCGGCCGTGCGCATGCCAAACACACCGAGGGCGGCGATTTTCGCCAGGCCACGTACCGCGCGATTCGTCAGGGTTTGATGCAGGCGCGTGAGGCCGGCGCGGCGGTGCTGTTGGAGCCGTGGTATCGCTTTGAACTCGAGGTGCCGGGGGAGTGCGTGGGCCGGGCGCTCTCGGATGCCACACGCATGGGTGCCGAGTACGAGCCGCCGACGATGGCGGGAGACCGGGCGAAGCTTGTGGGTCGTGTGCCGGCATCTGAGGTGCAGGATTACGCGCTGGAGGTGGCCGCCTACACGAGTGGTCGCGGTCATCTGTACCTGGAGTTCGCCGGCTATGCGGCTTGCCATGATGCCGAGCGCGTCATCGAGGCGGCCGCCTATGAGCCCGAGGCCGATCTGCCCAACACGCCCGATTCGGTCTTTTGCTCTCACGGCGCCGGTTACACGGTCAAATGGTACGACGTACCCGCCGCAGCCCACGTAAAGGTCGATCCCGCCACCTTCCGCCCCTGGCGAGCGGCGGACGCCGAGTTTTTCGGCCATAGGTGATAGAGGGTCAGTCTCTTTATCGCATCCTGTTAGTATAACTCGGTATAAGTTGGTATAACTATTACCAGGGTTTGCCAATCCGAGGAGGCCGACATGAATCCAAATCCCTTTAAGCCCACTGCTGGCAAGCGGCCCCCGGTACTCATCGGCCGCGAGTCGGTCATCGAAGATTTTGAGGAAGGGCTCGATAACGGCGCTGGAGCGCCGGGCAGGTTCATGCTCATTACGGGAAACCGCGGCTGCGGCAAAACGGTTCTCCTGCGGGAGCTGCAACGTTTGGCTAGCGAGCGCGGATGGGCGGTTGTTTCCGATTCCGCTTCGCTTGGCTTATGCGACCGCTTGGCCGAGGCGCTTCGCTCGAATAAGCCCGTTGTGACGTCAATGGAGTTCGGTCCGTCGTTTGGTCGGATGTCGGTTGAGGCGGCGCGAGCAAAAGGCGAGACGTTGCGAGGGCTGGTCAACGAACGCCTCAAGAAACTCGGGCCAGGCAAGGGCATACTGTTTGCGATTGACGAGGCGCAGTCTGCGTCTATCGAGGAGCTGGCGGCGCTGGCCGTTCTCTATCAGCAAGTGCTTGGAGACCAAGATGCCACGGGCTTGCCCGATAGCGACCAGCGCGGTCTTGCGCTGGTTTTTGCCGGCTTGCCTAACATGGTTGACGATTTGCTCGAAGAGCCGAGCGTAACGTTTCTGCGCCGCGCCCAGCAGCGTACGCTGGGGGCGATTTCTTTGCCCAAAGTGCGCGATTCATATATCCAGACGGTCAAAGACGCTGGTCTTTACGTTGACACGGAGACGGCGGACCTTGCGGCACACAAGAGCATGGGGCATCCCTATATGGTCCAGTTGGTGGGCTATTACATGTGGCGCTCTGCCGTCCGGCGCAACTCGCAGGTCATTGAAAGGTGCGATGTCGAGGCTGGCCATGCGGATGCCATCTCTGAGTTCTACGAAGCGGTCGACGCGCCCCTGTATTATGGATTGCGCAGTCCGCAACGCCTCTTTATCGAGGCCATGGCTGCTGACGAGGGTAAGCCGACGCGCATGGCGGACATCATTGAGCGTTGCGATCGCACCCAGAGCTGGGCGAGTAAATATCGCGCAAGCCTGATTCGCGAGCGCGTCATCGAGGCTGCCGGATACGGCCTCGTCCGATTTGTCGTGCCCATGCTGGGCGCGTACATTCGCGATCGCGTTTTATGGCACGAGTAATGTGACAAAGGGTCTGTCCCTTTGCCACGTTCGGCTAACAGGAAGGGGAGCGATGACGGTGTCGCAACAACCAAGCGCTATCGAAGTACGTGGCGCGCGTGTCCATAACCTTAAGGACATCGATATCGATATTCCGCTGGGAAGGCTCGTGGGCATTGCCGGCGTGTCAGGTTCGGGCAAGAGCTCGCTGGCGCTGGGGGTTCTGTATGCCGAGGGCTCGCGTCGTTATCTGGAGGCGCTCAGCACTTATACCCGCCGTCGTCTGACGCAGGCCGAGCACGCACAGGTGGACGAGGTGCTGCACGTGCCGGCGGCGCTCGCATTGCGTCAGCGTCCTAGTGTGCCAGGCGTGCGCTCGACCTTTGGCACCATGACCGAGCTCAACAACAGCCTGCGCCTGCTCTTTAGCCGCTGCGCCCATCATGTGTGCCCGCATTGCGGGACGCGTGTGGAGCCGAGCCTTAACGTGGCCGCGGGCCTGTCGCTCACGTGCCCCGCATGCGGCCGCGAGTTCTATGCGCCGGGTGCCGAGGACCTTGCCTTTAACAGTGGCGGCGCGTGTTCTACCTGCGGCGGCACCGGCGTCATGCGCGAGGTGGACGAGGCGAGCCTGGTGCCCGACGAGTCAAAGACCATCAACGAGGGCGCGGTGCTTCCCTGGGGCACGCTCATGTGGGACCTGATGAAGCAGGTGGCCGGCGAGATGGGCGTGCGTACCGACGTGCCGTTTAACCAGCTCACGCCTCAAGAGCGCGACATCGTGTTCCATGGCCCGGCAGTTAAGAAGCACATTCTCTACGTTCCCAAAAATGGCGAGGGCGCCACGCCGCTCGACTTTACCTATTACAACGCCGTCTATACCGTCGAGAATGCGCTCGCCAAGGTTAAGGACGATAAGGGGCTCAAGCGCGTTGCGCGCTTTTTGCGCGAGGGACCGTGCCGCGATTGCGGAGGCACGCGTCTTTCCGAGGCTGCGCGCCAGCCCCAGGTGCGCGGTATCAATCTGGCACAGGCGGCGGCCATGACGCTGGGCGAGGCGATTGAGTGGGTGCGCGGAGTGCCCGCATCCTTGCCGACCGAGATGCAGCCCATGGCGACGGATATCTGCGATTCGTTTTTGAGCACGGCCCGTCGCCTGGTCGATCTGGGTCTCGACTACCTTTCGCTCGACCGCGCCGGCGCCACGCTTTCCACGGGTGAGCGCCAGCGCGTACAGCTCGCCCGCGTGGTGCGCAACCGATCGACGGGCGTGCTGTATGTGCTGGACGAGCCTTCGATCGGCTTGCATCCTGCCAATGTCGACGGCTTGGTGGGCGTGATGCGCGATCTGGTGGATGACGGCAACACCGTGGTTGTTGTCGACCACGACACGCGCGTGCTGGCAGAAGCCGACTATCTGGTCGAGATGGGCCCCGTTGCCGGAGCAGGCGGCGGTCATGTGATCGCCGCCGGTACGGTGGGTGAGGTCGAACAATCGCAGGGCAGCCGCATCGCGCCGTTCTTGCGCACGGACCCCAAGCGCTTGCGCCCGCAGGTGGCTGACGACGAAATGTTCGACCTAGGCCATATCCGCATGGCGACCGATGCCATCCATACCGTCAAACCACTCGAAGTCGATATCCCGCGCGGCCGCCTTGTCGCGGTGACGGGCGTTTCGGGTTCGGGCAAGACGACGCTGGTGCTCGAGACGCTCATCCCGGCGCTCAAGGCGCAAGCGGCCGGCGAGCGCCTGCCGAGGCACGTGCGTTGGGTCGATGCCGAGGGCATCGCGCGCGCCAACCTGATTGACGCCACGCCCATTGGCGCCAACGTGCGCTCGACGGTGGCGACCTATGCCGACATCCATGATGAGCTGCGCCGCGCCTTCGCCCGTACGCCCGAGGCCAAGGCGGCGGGGTATAAGGCGGGTGCCTTTAGCTACAACACCGGTGCCTTGCGATGCCCCACGTGCGATGGCACGGGCTCGATATCGCTTGACGTGCAGTTTTTGCCCGATGTCGAGATCGTCTGTCCTGCATGTCGTGGCTCGCGTTATGCGGATGCCGCCTCGCATATCCATCGCGAGGGCAAGGACGGCAGCCTGCTTACGTTGCCGCAACTTATGGATATGAGCGTGGACGAGGCACTCGATGCCACGGTAGGACTCAAGAAAGTCCAGGCGCGCCTGCAGACCTTGCGCGACCTGGGGCTGGGATACCTGACACTTGGCGAGCCCACGCCGGCGCTCTCGGGCGGCGAGGCGCAGCGCCTTAAGCTTGCGAGCGAGATGGGCCGCGTGCAGGACGATGCCGTATTCGTATTCGACGAGCCCACGATTGGCCTGCATCCGCTCGATGTTCAGGTGTTGCTGAGTGTGTTTGATGGCCTTGTTGCCAAGGGCGCCACGGTTATCGTGATCGAGCACGACCTCGACCTTATCCGTAACGCCGATTACGTGATCGACATGGGCCCGGGCGGTGGCGACGCGGGCGGGCAAATCGTCTGCACCGGTACGCCGGGCGACATCACGGCCTGCTCCAAGAGCATTACCGGTCGCTACCTATAGGCGATGTGACAAAGGGACTGCCCCTTTGTCACATTGACTTCTATTTCACGCATTGAGCGGCGAGATAGTCGCGGAAGAATGGCAATTCAAAAGCGACGATTCCGCGCCCGCGTTCTCCAATGATGCCGGCATCTATCATGCGGCGTCGGTAGCGGGAGACCTGCTGCGGAGAACGCTTAAGGCGTTCGACAAGGTCAGCGGTGGTGGACTCTTCCTCGTCATCGAGCATGGCGATGAGGAATCGCTTGTCCTCTGCAGTGAGTTCCCGATAGGTTGCCGCGAGGATTCGGTCATCCATCTCGTCGCGTGCGATTTTGATTCCTAGGTCAAAGTCACGTGACGAGATTTCCTTCGAATCGCTTGTAAGATCCCAGGCACGGTAGCCTACGAGTTGCAATAGGAAGGGAAAACCAGAGATCGAGCGAACGGCTCTATCGATTCCCTCAGCATCTGCTAGGCGATCGTTTTCCTGGATTGTGCGAATTAGGGCCTCGCGCACGTCATAGTCGGCAATGCGACCCAGATGATATTGTTGGGCGCGGCGAAGGAACGAGACCGTCTTGTGGTTCAGTAGCGTCGATACGTTGTTGGGAAGTCCCGCCATGAGCAGGGCGACGCGTTTCCCATCGGTCACAAAGTGCTGATACGTCGCTGCGAGCTGAATCATCTCGTCGAGTGTCGGGTCCACCTCGTCAACCGTGACGAGCAGACCGGTGCCCGCCTCGTTGAGCTGGTCGATGATGTCGCTCATGCGATAACGCCAGGTTGAGACATCGTGAACGCGATTGACCTCGATGCTTCCGAGCGGTGCAATTCCGAGACCGGTGACTTCGAAGTTGTTAGACGGGTCGATAAGATGGCCTGCAGCACGTTTGGCCCCGAACTCGATTTCCTCAAGCATTCCCGAGAGCGCGGTCGTCTTTACGGCAATCCAGCCATGGGATTCCGCCCTTGTCGCGAGCGACGACATGAGAGCGGTTTTACCGGTTCCACGCGCACCTGAGAAGATCGAGGTCAATTCCGGGCGTCTACGCTGGCTCAAGAAGGCACGGTCCAAATCCCGAATAATCTGTTGTCTGCCGGCGAGATGGGCAGGAACCTCACCAAAACTGGGGGTAAACGGGTTCTCGAGATATTCCACAAGGCTCTCCTTTCACATCGCCGTTTAACTCCATTTTATTCTAGTTAATTCTGGTTAAAAGCGACGGCTCGTTATTTGGTGCATCAATGTGACAAAGGGACAGTCCCTTTGTCACATGCCAGGAAAGCCTGTCTGGCGCAGGGCTTCGTAGAGGACGATGGCGGCGCTGTTGGAGAGGTTGAGTGCACTAATGCGGTAGTCGGCCGGGTCGATAAAGTTGCCGCAGATATCCTGCCGAAGGATGGCTTCGTGGCTGTCCTTGGTATGCCCGAGCGCCTCCTCGTGGGCTTCCCAGACTTCGGCGTTATCGAGCGAGTCACAGTCGCGTAGCATGGGAATGCGCTCACAGCATGTGGACGCTGCGGCGAGCAGCTCTTCGGGAATCCCCGAGCTCTCGCTGCCAAAGACCAAGAAGTCGCCATCGCGGTAGGTGCTCTGCGCATAGGTGCGGCGCGCTTTTTTGGTCAGCAGGTGCAGGCGCTCGTCGGCAGGGGAGAGGCCGTTGCGCGCAAGGAAATCCTCCCAGCCGGCATATGTCGTCACGTCCAAGTTTTGCCAGTAGCCCAGGCCGGCGCGACGCACCGTCTTGTCGTCGAGCGAAAAGCCCAGTGGCTCCACCAGATGCAGGCGGGCGCCGGTAACTACGCAGGCGCGGCCGATATTGCCCGTATTGGCCGGGATCTCGGGCGCATACAGCACAATGTTGAACATGAATCTCCTTGGCTCAGAACGAAAAACCACCACGAAGGGGACAGGCACCTTCGTGGTGGTTTTGGCGGTTACGTGGGCGGAAAAATGCCCGCTTCGATAAACCTAGGCGCGGTGCCAGTCGGTCAGGCAGGCATCGAGGGCGGCGATGAGCGCATCCTTGTCCATGTGACGGCCGATGACGCACAGGCTCGTCATGCGATCGCCCGTCTCGTCGTCCCAAATCTGCATGATCTCGGGGTTCTCGTCGATAATCTTCTGCTTCTCGCCCTCGGGCGCAGAATCGACAAACAGGCCGTTCTCCATCAGGCGCATCTGGTGGCCGGCCTGCTCGAACATGTAGCACATGTCCGGATCGCCGGTCTGCCACAGCGGGCCCTTGACGCGAATGACCTCGTCGGGCCACTCCTGCTCAACAAAATCGGTGAACTTCTGCAGGTCGAACGGCTTGCGGCGCGAGTACACAAAGGTCTCGATGTCGTACTCGAGCACCTCGGGGTCGTCGTGCTCCTCGGGATGCTCCATGGCCTCGATCCAGGCGGCGGAGTTGTAGGCGCGCATAAAGTCGAAGCGGTCGGTGTCGAGCAGCTCCTCCATGGGGACCTCGCCGTTTTGGGCCTCGATAATCACGGCGTCCTTCTGCAGGCTGCGCACAATGGCCTTAAGCTCTGCGATTTGCTCGGGGGTGACGGTGTCAGTCTTATTAAGAATCAGCGTGGAGCAAAACTCGATCTGCTGGATGAGCAGGCTCTCGATGTCGTCCTCGTCGATATCCTCGGCCAGCAGGTCGCGGCCGCCGTTGAACTCGTCGTACATGCGGGCGCAGTCGACCACGGCCACGATGTTGTCGAGCGCGAGCTTGGGCTCGCCGCCCACCTTGGCCTCGTCGCAGAAGCTCGAGATGGTGTAGGCGATGGGGATAGGCTCGCAAATACCCGAGGCCTCGATGATGATGTAGTCGAACTTGCCCGAATCGGCGATGCCCTGCAGCTGGTTGGCCAGGTCGTCCGAAAGCGTGCAGCAGATGCAGCCGTTGGTGAGCGGGATGAGGTCGTCGGTCTCGGAAAGGCCGCCGTCGGCGATAAGGCTGGCGTCGACGTTGATCTCGCCGATATCGTTGACGATCACGGCGGCGCGGATGCCGCCGTCGTTGGCGAGGATGTGGTTGAGCAGCGTGGTCTTGCCGGCACCGAGGTAGCCGGTAAGCATGATGATCTTCACGGGTTTGTAGGGCATGTGCCCTCCTTTGTTAGACATGGCTTACAGTTGAATCTTATGCCAAACGCCAGCTCTTATACCCACGCGCCGACAAATAACACAGGCTACTCCCAGGCTCCCCACACATCGGGACAATAGCCGACGGTGGCCTTTTTGCCGTTGCGCACGATGGGCTCGGCCAGAACCTGCTGGTTCTCGAGCAGCTTGTCGAAGCGCTGGCTGGGGGTAAGGTGCTGGATGAGCGCGAGTGTCTCCTCGTCCTTGGCTTTGGGGTTGAGCAGCTTGTCGATGCCGCCGACCGCCTGCATCACGCTCGTGAGCTCGCCCTTGCTCATCTCTTTTTCCTTAAGGTCAATAAACTGCACCTTAATGCGGCGCTCCTTAAAATAACGCTGGGCCTTCTTGGTATCGAAGGACTTCTTAGTCCCGAAAATTTGCACGTTCATATTTATGTTCCGCCGTTCTACCGAATAAAGTTGGTTCGCTCGCGATCGGCCTCGGGGGCTTCGATGCCGGCGGCCTTTCCCGCCTCGATGCAACGCAGCAGCCAGGCCATGTTTTTACCGATGTTTCGCATGGTGGCAAGGCCCTCGGCGTCCTGGGCGGCCTCGCCCGGCATGGCACCGAAGACGTTGTTCCAGTAGGTGGATGCTACCACGGGCATCTGGTTGATGGTGAAGTACTTGTTGAGCACGTCGAAGGTGGTCGACGTGCCGCCGCGACGGGCAACGGCGACAGCGGCGCCCGGCTTGTGCGTAAAGGCCTTGCTGCCTGCATAGAATGCGCGGTCGAGTGCCGAGAGGATGCGTCCGCTGGGATGTGCGTAGTAGACGGGCGAGCCAAAGACAAAGCCGTCTGCCTGCTCGGCAGCGGCAATCAACTCGTTGACCACATCGTCGTCAAAGGTGCAACGGCAATCGAGCTTGCCGCACTGGCCGCAACCAATGCAATCGCGAATGGGCTTGGCGCCCAGCTGAAACATCTCGGCCTCGATGCCTTCGGCGTTAAGCTGCTCGGCGACCTCGGCGAGCGCGCGAGCGGTGTTGCCGTTTGCCTTGGGGCTGCCATTGACCAAAAGAACCTTCATCACAAACTCCCTCTGCTGTTGGTGACTTCTGCAGAGGATTATCGCACGAGCGGGCAGATGGCGTGGGGCACGATGCCGGCCCCGAGGGCCCACGGCAGGCACGCTTACCAGGTACGAGCGGGATACGGTCCAGAGGATGTTGGAGTGCGGGGCCTCGTGCGAGCAGATTGTAAGGGGTCTGGGCGGGTCGCCCTCGATGGCGAGCTTTGAGGCCTTGGAAGGCGGGCTGCTGCGGCGGCTATGGTTTATACTAAGGCGGTTGCTATCGAGTAATTCATACTTGGTTTGATTCGATTGTGAATGCGTAACTAGGATGGAAAGCAAAGGAAACTCTATGGAAACAGAGGATGCTGTTTGCTTGATGACTTCGATTGCCTTGATTGTCCTTTCAATCCAATACCGAAGAGGAAGATGGCTCTGCTCAATTGCTGGATATGATGTCACAAAAAGGGAGAGCGAGATTGATATACGCCCTTACGCAAAGCTGATTTCTTCTGTGACGTTATGGATGGGGCTGCTGTTTTTCTTGTGGGCGGTAGAGGGCTGGGTACGCGATTGGAATACCAGCGTTTTTGAAGTTTTGGTTCTACTTCTGTTCAGCTTGGCCTCTTTGTCGTTCGTGCGGCTCGTTAGGTTTGTGTTTATGAGGCGATAGCCAGCGGAAGTGGCTGGACGACAAAATGGACCAATGCAGCCAATTGTCAATAGAATTTGATAGGCTTGGCTTAACAGATTTACTCGAGGGCATATCCGTGGCGGGGGATAGGTTCTATCTTGTTGAGCACTTATTTGCATCAGGCAAAGTAAACCAAGAGTATCGAAACGGTGCCCCCGGGCCCCGGGAGGGACTGAGGGGACGTTCGGCTAACTGCGGGTACGACCTATTTGCCCAATGTGTTCGGTTGAGATCGGAAATTAACCATCATGCGCCCCATAACGCTAGTCCAGCTTGGTGCCCGGTACCTGCGGCGCCTCTTTAATCAGCGCATTAAGTTCGTTCAAAATGGAAACGGGCTGTCGGTCGACGGCATCTAGATGAAGTGTGGCCACACGAATGGGCGGCTGATATTCAAATGAGCCAAAGAGTACGGGCGACCCCAAGAACCGCTCGATTTCTTCTGCGATCGCGTCGGTCTCTTCGGGATCAAGGTCATCGAAAAGCGCCACGAACATCGGTCCGGTCGAGCGGAACAGACGGCCCTTGCCGCGCGAACAGTCCATGAGGCAGGCGGCACTTTCTGCCAAAACGCGGTCGCCCGCATCAAAGCCAAAGCGGGCATTGACCTTGGCGATGTCGTCGATTTTGATGGCGACCAGGCCTGCCTTGCGCGCCACGCGACGCATTTCGCCAATGGCGTTGACCAGGGCGTGGATATCGCCCAGGCCGGTCACGGAATCGGTCGTATCCGCCAAGCTTCGGTTGATGATAATGCCCACATACATGTTGGGCTCGGTTTCGGTGCTATCCAAGCGGTAGCCCGTACACTCGCACAGCGCATATTTACCAGCGGTATTCATGACGCGATACTGCATGTAATGGAAGTGCCACGCGCCGTTTACCACCATATCGAGCTCGCTGCGCACGTTGTCGCGGTCCTCGGGGTGAACGCGGGCGAGCCACATATCGAGCGAGTTATAGGGATGCTGGGAGGGCAGGTCAAAATCGCGCACGGCATTAATCGACCATTGCGATTCGCCGGTATCGAGGTTAAGGATAAACGGATAGCGCGTCTCGGAGCTCATGGAGATCGCTTGGAACACCCGGTCGTTGCAGGGAGGCTGATCGGCGATCGGGCGCATGGACGCGTCGTTTTCCTTCGGCTGCTGCACACGGTGCATGAGCTTGTAGCGATACATTTTGCGGTCGGCGTCCATGGTCATCTGGCGACGCGTATCGCCAGCGAGTGGGTCGACGCGCGAGCAGCCAAAGCTAAAGCTAGCGATCATGGGCGCTTTGCCGCCCGATGTTGCCTCGATAAGGTCGGTGCGCGTCCGCTCCAGGCGCTGCTCGAGTTCGGCTTCATCTGTCGTGGGGGATACGAGTACAAATTCGTCTCCACCGATACGGAACAGCAGGTCATTGGGTTCCATTGTCTCGGTGAGTGCACGGCAGATGCTCAGGATGTAGCGATTGCCCTCGGTGTGGCCAAACGTATCGTTGCAATGCTTAAGGCGATCGATATCGATATAAGCGCAGGTGAAGGGGGTGCCTTTGTGCCAAAGCAGCTCGGCATAACGGTGGAGTCCAGCACGGTTGCCAAGATTGGTGAGCGAATCGATATAGGCGCCGCGCTCAAGCAGCTCGCGTTCTTGCTGCAGGATGGCAAATGTCTTCTGTAGCTGCTCGCCGATGGCGCACAGCTCCGTGGGCAGCGCGGCAACATCGAGCTCGGCGGTCGAGACCCCGTTCGCAAGTCGCTGAAGATAGG
This sequence comes from Collinsella sp. AF37-9, assembly GCF_003475115.1. Classification (NCBI taxonomy): domain Bacteria; kingdom Bacillati; phylum Actinomycetota; class Coriobacteriia; order Coriobacteriales; family Coriobacteriaceae; genus Collinsella; species Collinsella sp. AF37-9. Next base: position 90,525 of record NZ_QROQ01000002.1, read on the forward strand.
CAATGATCGATTGCTCGCCCAGGCGATACGACTCGTTCATGATGGATAACCTCCTTGGGCACAACAGTGGTTTGCATCATATCCCCAATTCGGTTTGGATTGGGGGCATAAGTTAGCCAATGGGGACAAGCGCCCCTTCGGCGGTATCGTTTTGCGCGCGAGCGTATCAGTTTTTGTTGCCGCCATCGAGCAATGCCTCAAAATCCTTTGCCTGCATGGGGCGGTAGTAGAGGAAGCCCTGAGCGTAGTGGGCACCCATGTGGAGCAGCATGTTCGCCTGCTCGTTTGTCTCGACGCCTTCGATTACAACGGGCAGATGGAGCGATTGCGCCATCTCGAGCATTGATGAAACGATTTGCGCGCTACGGCTTTGATCGCGGTCGGTGGGCACAAACGTGCGATCAAGCTTGATGACGTCGACGTTGACGTTCTTGAGCATCGCGAGCGTAGACTGGCCGGTGCCAAAATCGTCCATGTAGGTCGAGAAACCGCGAGTGTGTAGGTCGGCCGTCAGCTTATCCACGGCCTCGGACTCTCCCGTATAAGCCGTCTCGGTGATCTCAATGCGCATGAGCTCGGGCGGTAGGTTGTATTGGGCGGCAAGCGCCCCCATATGCTCGGCGACGTCGCAGGCAAGGATATCCACGCGCGACACATTGAGCGAGATCGGAACTACGCGCAGCCCTCGATCGATGCACTCACGCAGCCACGAGGCGACGCCCTGCCAAACATATTTGTCGAGCGTCACCACAAAACCGCTTTCCTCGAGAGCGGGGATAAAGGTGGTAGGTGAAATGAGGGAGCCATCCTTGTCAATCCAGCGTGTGAGCGCCTCGGCGCCAACGATCTCGCCGGTTTCCATGTCGACCTGGGGCTGCACGTAGTAGGTAATGCGGCCGTTTGAGAGCGCATACTGGAATTCGGTCAGCGTGCGGTGGAACGCGATTTCGTGCTCGTATTCCTCGGGGCGGAAAATGGCAATGCGCTCCTTAAAGTCGTTTTTTGCGCGCCGATTGGTAAACATGGCCTTGGCCTGCGCATCGATGGTGATTTCCTCGTTGGAGTCGATGGGGTAGACGCCCATGGACGGCCAGAAGCCCACGCCGTCATCATGCTTGACCACGGCCTGGCGAACGCGGCTATAGATCTGATGGACGGTGTCGTGTTCAAAGGGGATGAGTACGCAAAAATCGTCTTGGCCCCAGTACCCTGCGACGCCCATGGCGGCATTCTCGATGTCCTTGAGAACCGTGCCCACATCGGCGAGTACGCGGTCGCCCTCGGCCTGTCCGTGCCATTCGTTGAACAGTCGCATGTGCCCCATATCGACGGTGGCGATACACCAGGCGCCATTGCGCCTTGTCTCGAGAAATTCGTTGGCGCGGCGCATAAACTCGCTGGGTCGATAGAGACCCGTGAGCGGATCGATGCGTTCGGCGATGGCGCTTTTGCGCTCCACCTCGGGTATGGGGAGGCTGTCGTTGGGAACAAGCCCGCCGGCCGTGCGAATGCGACGGTCGAGTTCGCCTAAAACGGCGGCCGTTTGATTGGTCAGGTGCTCGTAAAAGGCCGGAACGACAAGACAGACGGGGGTAATAGTGTCGCCCGCGATTCGAACGGGAGCGAAAACGGCCTCTTTGAGATGTTGGATCAGTTGCTCGAATGCTTCGTGATCCAAATTGTTGCTAAGCACGACGAACTGGGCGTTGCGTGAACGGAAGACGCGACTCCTGCCGCGAGTAATCGACAGCATGCGGCCTGCGTATTCGGCGAGCATGTTGTCGACGGCCTCGGCCCCGTAGAGCTCGTTGAGCTTTGCCGTGCCGCGAACGCGCACTGCTATAAGCCCCGTCTCGCAACGGTCGCGACGGCAGGCATCGATAGCGTTGATCAGCGTGCGCTGCGTTCCGAGACCCGTGGCGGCGTCGACGGTCTCGGCAAGCGAGTGGTTGACGAGCTCGCCGACATAGAGCGAGGGGACATTTCCGTCGCCGTCGATACGAAACCCGCGAGCACGGCCGAGGATGTAATCGCCGGCGGCATTGCGCACGCGGTACTGCATGACGTGACGATGTTTGGAGCCGTCATAGATTTGGTCGATGTCGTTGGTATAGGCCTCAAGGTCATCGGGATGGACACGCGTTTTCCAATAATCGTGACAGTTGTCTATATGCTCCGAAGGAAGACCAAGATCGCGCAAGGCGCCTTGTGACCAAAGGGTTCGATGTTTGTCCAAGTTCTCGATAAAGAAATAGCGGCCTTCGTTGAGCATCGAAAGGGCGTCGAAAATTCGATCGCTTATTTCGAAGTCGTCGGTGTGGGCTTGTGCGATATTGCGTCGATCAAGGTGCACGGCATGACGTAGCTTGTAGTCGTACATGCGATGGTCGGCATCGTTCGTCAAGCGATTGGGGGCTTCGCCCAGGGCGGGGTCGGCGTGTGCCACTCCGTAGCTAAACGAGTGAGGCATCTCGGCATCGTTGTTTTTGAGCAGGACCGTTCGGCAGCGTTCCAGACGTTCGGCGAGGTCGTCCTCGGTTGCAATCGTAGACAGGATGGCAAACTCGTCGCCTCCCAGACGAAACGCCGCTTCGTCCACCTCCATATACAGCTTGAGATAGAGGCTTACCTGCAAAATATAGCGGTTGCCCTCGTCATGGCCAAAGACGTCGTTGCAGTGCTTGAGATTGTCGATATCGATGTACGCCATGGTAACGGGGGTGTCCTGCTCCCAGAGCTCCTCGAGGGAACGGGCAAAGCCGCCGCGGTTGCCAAGCCCGGTAAGCTGGTCGGTAAAGGCGGTCCTGACCAGATCCTCCTGACGCTTGAGAAGGTCGCGGACGGTCTTTTCGAGCGTTTCAGTGTAATTGCTGGGGGTATCCATGCTGTAGGCGGCTTTCTGGGGTCGGGGCGGATTGCGTCGGGCGAGCTCGTTGTGCACACGCGTTGTTGCTCAACGCCTCGCGTGTTTCCAAGCCCCCGCCTTGCCGCGTCGTTGGGTTTATTTGTCGGCTGACGTTCGTTGCTGATAACTACTGAGTAGTATAAACAACTGTTTTGGTTTGTATATGGGTGTCCATGCGGTGGATGGCTATTATTCGCCAAGCGGTGGCGCTACGACGCAATGTTCGATGAAAATACGACTGAGGCGATATGTGTTGGCGGCTATACTTGTCCCGGTTTAAAACGCAGGAACGGAGACGGTCGCATGGCACAGCCAGATACGACGCCCACGGTGGGGCTTGCGCTCGAGGGAGGCGGCTACCGCGGTATGTATACGGCGGGCGTGCTCGACGTATGGATGGAGCACGGCTTGACCTGCGACCATATGGTGGGCGTCTCGGCGGGCGCGGCGTTTGGCTACAACTTTAAATCGCGCCAAATCGGCCGTGCCATTCGCTACAACAAGGCCTATTGCGCTGACAAGCGCTATGCGAGCGTGACGAGCTGGCTGCGAACCGGCGACATGTTCAATGCCGAGTTTGCCTATCACGAGGTGCCCATCGAGCGCGATCCCATCGACCTTAAGGCTTATCGTGCCTGCCCCATGCGGTTCACCTGCGCGTGCACCGATATCGAGACGGGCAAGGCCGTCTACCATGACTTGCCCTATGGCGACGAGCGCGATATCGAGTGGATCCGGGCGTCATCGGCGATTCCCGTGGCAACGCGTCCTGTCGCCATTGAGGGGCATAAGTATCTGGACGGCGGCGTTGCCGATTCCATTCCCAGCGCCTGGCTGTTTGCGCAGGGCTATGACCGCAACGTGGTGGTGCTGACGCAGCCGGCGGGCTTTGTAAAGCAGCCCAATAGCGTGATGCCCATGCTGCGTCGCGTGTATCGTCACTATCCGGAATTTGTTGCGGCGCTTGAGCATCGGCACGAGGTCTACAACGCCACGCTCGATGACCTAGCGCGTCGCGAGGCCGCTGGCGAGGTCTTTGTGGTGCGGCCGAGCGAATCGGTAAAGGTGCCGTCGCTGTGTCGCGAACCGGATGAGCTCGAGCGCATCTATCAGATCGGCCGCCACGATGCGCAAGCGACGTTGCCCGCGCTGGAAGCGTATCTGGCAGAGTAGGGCAAACTGCCGCGCGCTCAGCGGAAGGCGCATCCCGGAATTTACGTTCAGAATGGGATGCGGTTTCCCAATGGAGCTGCAAACGGAAAGCGCATCCCGGAATGGACGTCCAAACTGGGATGCGCTTTTTCGCTATTGAAGATGTGAGGCTGCGGAGCAACTGCTCGGCATAGGCCTATGCCTGCTGCCAGGTATCGACGAGCTCCTTGGCTGCGGCGTGGGGGTCGTCGGCGCTGCAGACGGCGCTCACTACGAAAAAGCCGTCGACGCCAGTGGCCTTGAGCTGCGGTAGGTCGGCCGTCTTGACGCCGCCGCCCACCACGATGGGCACGGGGCTTGCCGCGTGGAGTGCGGCCAGGTCCTCAAAGCTCTTGGTGATGATAGAGCCGTCGGCCGCGCGTCCGCAGTCGCGCTTGGTCTCGGTCTCGTGGAGTGGGCCGATGCCCAGGTAATCGACCAAACTCATGTCGGCGGTCTTGACGTACTCGAGCATTTCCTCGCAGCGGGCCGAAAGGCCCACGATGGCATCGGGGCCCAGCAGCTTGCGACAGGCCTCGACGGGAATATCGCTCTGACCCACGTGCACGCCGTCGACAGCAATACCCTGCTCGCGCGCGGCAAGCACACAGTCCAGACGGTCGTCGATGAGCAAGGCGACCTGACCGGTCTTGCCGGCCCGTGCGATTGCCTGCGCGGCGTCGCCGGTCAGCGCGATGATCTCGCGGGCACTTGCCACCTTGGAGCGCACCTGGATGCAGGTAAAGCCGGCGTCGAGTGCCTGGGCCACCACATCGCCCACGGGGCGTCCGAGGGTGTTTTCGGGGCCGAGCACCAGATAGGCCGAGATATCAAGGTTGTCGCGGATGCTCATCGTGCTTCCTCCTGCTTTTTGATTTGTGCTTCCATGCGCTCGAGTTTGCCGGTCATGGTGTCGGTAAATCCGGGTCGAATATCGGCTTTGAGCGCGACTTCGGTGCGGATGCCCTTGCTCGCCAACACAAAGGTCGCGTCGCGCACGACCTGCATGACCTCGTCCCAGTCGCCCTCGATCTCGGTGAACATCGAGGTGGTGCGGTTGGGAAGACCGCTCTCGCGAATGACGCGCACGACCTCGGCGACCTCGGCGGACAGCTCATCGCCGGTGCCGCATGGGGCGATGGCCACGGCGACGAGCGTGTTCATGCCGGCATTGGTTGCGGGCTCGGACATGGCTTATGCCTCCTCGAGCTCGAGTTGGTTATCGGCGATGTCCTGGGCGGTTGCGCGATAGAGCTCGTCGATAAAGGCGACCTTAAAGCTTGCCGGGGCATCGGCGACAGCGGCGGCACGCGTGCCGGCAACGTTGTAGACGGCGGTGCTACAGATGGCTGCCGTAAACGGATCGGCAGCGCAGGCGTACACAGCCAGCACACCGCCCTGCGAACAACCGCAGCCGGTGATCTTGGACATGAGCGGGCTGCCGCCGTAGGACTTGGCTACCGTCGTGCCGTCGGTGATCAGGTCGACTTCGCCCGAGACCACTACGGCGCCGCCGGTGTAGCGAGCGAGCGCCACAGCGGCATCGCGGGCGGCGTCGACCGTGTCGGTGGTATCGACACCGCGCACGCGGCTCAGATCGGCTGCCTCGCCCTCAAGACCCCACAGGCCGGCGAGCGCGATGATCTCGGAGGCGTTGCCGCGCACGATGGCGGGCTTGTACTGCTTGAGTTCGTTTACCAGCTGGGTGCGCAGGCTACCGATGCCCAGACCCACCGGATCGAGCACCCAGGGCTTGCCGGCGTCGTGTGCCGCCTTGGCCGCGCGGGGAATCGTCTGTTCGTAGATGGGGAAGAGCGTGCCCATGTTGAGATAGATGGCGCCGCCGCCGGCAACGAGCGCCTCGCCCTCGTCGGGCAGATAGACCATGGCGGCCGAACCGCCCACGGCGAGCTGCGCGTTGGCGACAAAGTCGATCGTCACCGTGTTGGTGATGGAGCCGGCCATCGGATTGGTGGCGCGAATCTCCTCCACGGCCTTGACCATATGTTGCTTAAGCTGTTCCGAATCAATCACTGCACATGCCTCCTTGGCATAGAAAAGGGGCGCTGTGCATAGACAGCGCCCCTGTAAAGGCGGCATGCTCCCTACGCCAGCATTAACTGACAGGTTCAAAGGATTGGGCCCTATGCCCTCTCAGCCTTGTGGTTTGCACCGCCGGCACTCCCGCATCGAATCTGTTGTTCCCTATACTAGCGCACCTGCCAAAAAGGGACAGATTTATTTTGGCAGGTGGCGACAGGGGCGCTGCATTTTCCCAGATAAAACCTGCCAAAATAAACCTGTCCCTTATTGGTAGGTCGTTACAATGGTTACGGTGAAAATGACTGGGGGACTCTATGATCAAACTTGTGCTGACCGATATGGACGATACGCTGATTCCAGCCGGGCATGACGGCGCCAGTGACTACGCCATTGAGGGTATTCATGCCATGCAGGCGGCGGGTCTGCACTTTGGCCCGGTTTCGGGTCGCCAGCCGTCCGCGATGGGCTGGATGTTCAAAAATCGTTCCGAGTGCTTTTCGACCGGTGCGTTCTGCAACGGCCAAGTCATGTTTGTCGACGGTCAGGCGGTCGCTTCGCGCGCGACCGACAACGATGCCCTGATGCGTCTGGCCGATTACCTCGAGCAAGAGACCGACGATACCTATCTAAAGGTCTACAGCCTGGGTGACGACTTTTGGGATAACGATGCCTATTGCGTGACGAGCGACCCCGAGCGCGTGCGTCGCGCCATGGAGTCGGGCGGCAACGCATGGCTCAAAGGCGAAGAGGCTCCGTGCCGTCCCGCTGTCGATGATGCCCCGGTATACAAGGCGAATATCTGGAGCGCCCGCTCGCGTGAGGAGCTCGAGGAGCTACGTGAGCGCGTTGCCGCTGAGGTACCGGAGCTCTCACTCGTGTTTCCCAACAATCGTGTGCGCCTGTTCGATATCCTTCCAGCAGGTTGGGACAAGGGTTGCGCCGCGCTGGAGCTGGCACGCGCTTTGGACCTGACGCTCGACGAGGTGGCCGTATTCGGTGATTCCGATAACGATCTGCCAATGATCGATGCCGTTCCCAACTCCGTTGCAGTCGCCAATGCCAACGAGGCTGTCACGGCTGCCGCGCGCTGGCATATCGGCGCTGCGGTAGACGATGCGGTCGCTGGGGCTCTGCATCAGATTGCCGCCTGCGCCGCGACGGGGGAGATGCCGCCGTTTATGCGTCAGATGGATGCGACGGGTTTCGACGTCACGAACGTCTAGGGAGGGCGCTATGAAGCTTCAGCAGCTCAGGTATGTCGTCAAAGTTGCCGAATGCGGCAGCATCACCGAGGCCTCGCGCCGGCTCTTTGTGTCGCAGCCTTCGATCACCGCATCGATTCGCGATCTCGAAAACGAGATGGGTGTGCATATCTTTGAGCGCACCAACAAGGGTGTCATTGTGTCCGAGGAGGGCGAGACCTTCTTGGGCTACGCGCGACAGGTGCTCGACCAGGCCGATCTGCTTGAAGGCAAGTACAAGGGCGCGTCCGAGCAGGTGCCGCACTTTAGCGTGAGCTGCCAGCATTATTCCTTTGCCGTCAACGCGTTTGTCGACGTGATCCGCGAGTTCGATGCCGCACGTTACGACTTTACCCTGCGCGAGGAACAGACTCACGAGATTATCGAGGACGTCGCGCATATGAAAAGCGAACTGGGCATCCTGTACTTATCCGAGCATAACCGCGAGGTTATCGAGCGCATGCTGGCGGCCAACGAGCTCGTATTCGAGGGGCTTTTCTGCGCCACGCCGCATGTCTTTGTATGCGCCGACCATCCACTGGCGGACCACGCCAGCGTGACGCTCGAAGATCTCGAGGACTATCCGTTTTTATCCTACGAGCAGGGCAGCTACAACTCGTTTTATTATTCCGAGGAACTGACCTCGACCTTTGAACGCCGCAAGAATATCCGCGTGCGCGACCGTGCGACGTTGTTCAACCTGGCCATGGGCCTCAACGGCTACACGGTATGCTCAGGCGTGATCAGTCACGAGCTCAACGGTCCCGGCATCATCTCGATTCCGCTCGATGTGGACGAGTACATGGAGATCGGTATTATCACACGCAAGAACACAACACTCACGCGCTACGGGCAGGCCTATATCGACGCGATTCGTCAGCATATCTAGGCTGCTGTGCTCCGCGCGGGTCAAATTTCTTTATGGCAGTCCAGACTGATATAGGAATCATCTATATCAAACTGTTGTAAACGTATATTTTACGATGGCCATATGAGCGCTCATACTCTGTCCCAGTAAAGCAACCAATGCAAAGGGAGATATCTATGAGTGCTTTAACCACGCTGAACGCGCCGTTTCGCGCCGATATCGTCGGCAGTTTTCTTCGTCCGCAGGCCGTAAAGGATGCCCGCGCTGCCTATGCGGCAGGCACGCTTGATGCCGAGGGGCTTAAGGCTGTCGAGGACGATGCCATTCGCGATTTGGTGGCAAAGCAGAAGGCCGCCGGCCTGCAGGTCATCACCGATGGCGAGTTTCGCCGCAGCTACTGGCACCTCGATTTTATGTGGGGGCTGAACGGCGTCGAGCGTCGCACCTCGCGTACGGGCTATATGTTCCACGATGAGGAGACCACCGCCGACACCGCCGTGGTAACCGGTCCCATTAGCGGCGAGAGCCACCCCTTCGTCGAGCACTTTAAGTTTGTCAAGGCACTTGAGGGCGAAGCCCACGTTGCACGCCAGACCATCCCGGCGCCTATCCAGACGTTCTCTGAGGTCACGCTCGATCGCTGCGATGGGCAGCAGGAGAGCCTGCGCGCTGCCTATAAGACCGATGAGGAACTTGCCGACGCCATTGCAGCCGCTTATCGCACGGTGATCGCCGACCTGTACGCAGCAGGCTGCCGCAACATCCAGTTTGATGACTGCACCTGGGGCATCTACTGCGATACCGATTTTGTCGCCAAAACCGGCATGAGCCCGGTCGACCTGCAAAAAGTAAGCGAGCTGGGCGTGGCGCTCAACAACGCCGCCATCGAGGGTAAGCCCGACGACCTGGTCATCAACACGCATGTGTGCCGTGGTAATTACCACTCCACCTATGCCTTCGAGGGCGGCTATGACCCCATCGCGCCGTACCTGTTCGCACACGAGAACGTTGATGCGTTTTACCTTGAGTTCGATACGCCGCGTGCCGGTGGCTTTGAGCCGCTCAAGTACGTTGCCCCCGGCAAGAAGGTCGTGTTGGGCCTAGTGACCACCAAGGCCGCTGAGCTTGAGGACGAGGATGCCGTCGTCGAGCGCATCCGCGAGGCGGCAAAGTACGTGCCGCTCGAGAACCTGTATCTGTCTCCGCAGTGTGGCTTTGCCAGCTGCGAGATTGGCAACAAGCTGACCGAGGACGAGCAGTGGGCAAAGATTGCGCTGGTCAGGCGTATTGCCGAGCGCGTTTGGAAATAGCGCTAGCGTTTGCAGGTGGCGGCGCGTGCGAGACATGGCGCATCGCGTACAATGGTTCGGATCGTATCGTTCGGGCAGGTTATCCGATATGCCCGATCGCCCTTCCATTCGAAAGGACATCCATGTCCCAGTCTTCGACGCCCGCCGTCACCGATGCCATCTACGACGCATCGTCGCTCGGCCGCCCGCGCATGTTTTTGCTCGGCCTACAGCACCTGTTTGCCATGTTTGGTGCCACGGTGCTGGTGCCCGTGCTCACCGGTCTCTCGGTTTCGGCAACGCTTTTGTTTGCCGGCTTGGGCACGCTGCTGTTCCACTTCCTGTCGCGCGGTAAGGTGCCGGCATTTTTGGGCTCATCGTTTGCCTTTATTGCCGGTTATGCCGCCATCGCGCCCAACGGCGAGGCCGAGCTTTTGCCCTACGCCTGCCTGGGCGTTGCCTGCGCCGGTCTACTCTATCCGGTACTTGCGGCACTCTTCCGCGCGTTTGGCGCCAAGCGCGTCATGCGCTTCTTTCCGCCGGTAGTGACGGGCCCCATCGTCATTTCCATCGGCTTGATTCTGGCGAGCTCCGCTATTGCCAACTGCCAGACCAACTGGCTTGTGGCTGTTATTGCCGTTGCCGTTATCGTGATCTGCAACATTTGGGGTCGCGGCATGGTTAAGATCGTGCCGATCCTGCTGGGTGTCGTGGTGAGCTATGCCGTTGCCGCCGCGTTGGGTGAGGTCGATTTTTCGGGCGTTGCCGCCGCGCCGTGGGTCGGTCTTCCCATCGTGTGGGACAACACCGTGTTTGCACTCTTTGGGCCGCAGTTCGATAGCGGCCTTGCCACGACCGCCATCATCACCATCATGCCGTTGGCCTTTGCAACCATGATCGAGCATATCGGTGATATCTCCGCTATTGGCTCCACCTGCGAGCGTAACTACATTGCCGATCCCGGCCTGCATCGCACGCTGCTCGGCGATGGTCTCGCCACGATCCTGGCTTCGCTCTTTGGCGCTCCGGCCAACACCACGTATGGCGAGAACACCGGCGTGCTCGCTCTGACGCGCGTGTTCGACCCGCGCGTGATTCGCATTGCCGCGTGCTGCGCCATCGTGCTTTCCTTCTGCCCCAAGTTCGCTGCCGTGATCGCCGCCATGCCGCCATGCGTTATCGGCGGCGTGTCGCTCGTACTCTACGGCATGATCAGTGCCGTAGGCGTGCGCAACCTCATTGAGAACCAGGTCGATTTCCAGAACAACCGCAACGTGCTGGTGGCCGCTCTTGTGCTCGTGCTTTCGCTCGGCATCGCGTACAGCACCGCCGGCGCCATCGTGTTGGAGCTGGGCGGCGTGACGATTTCGCTTTCGGGTCTTGCCGTGGGTTCGCTGGTGGGTATCGTGCTCAATGCGATTCTGCCGGGTAATGACTTTGAGTTTGATGTCTCGGAACTCGAAGGGTCTGCCGAATAGCAGCTGTGTCCAACTCAGTTAAAAAGCCGGCCATGCGTCCGATGCGCATGGCCGGCTTTTTAGTGCGCAAGAACCCAGTGGATGCCACGCGCCATGCGCAGGTCGGTTTGGGCAAAGTGGTTGCCGGGGTTGAGTTCCAGTGTTGTGAGGATGCCGCGCTCAACGAGCAACGTTTCCATTGCGCGCGTGTCGTCAAGTACGTGCCGCATCATGCGGTTGGGCGTCTTGGTTTCCTTTTTGCCGAGTGACAGATAGACGGCCTGCGGGTTGCCGGCAAAAGGGGCCGTGCTGGCGCGATCGACAAAGTCGGGAAACCACAACGACCCCGATGCGCTTGCGGCGCGGCTAAAGGCGTCGGTTTGCCAGAGGGACCAGAGCGCGAAGAGGCCCGCGAGCGAGTAGCCGGCAATGCCGCGCCAGGTGGGCGGCTGAGGAAGCGACGACTCGGCCTCTGGGATTATCCAGTTCAACAGCTCATCGAGAAATCCGGATGCCTGACCGCCAAAGGGCTCGGCATCGCGCACGGTTCCGTCGCATCCCCAGGGGCTCAGCTCGCGATTCCAGTTGAGGCTGCCAATGCCGACAAGCGTGAAGGGCGGGCAGTTGAGCTCTCGGCAGCGTTCATAAACCTCCGCGCCGTCGCCCATGACCACGGGAAGATAGATGACTGGTGCGCTTTCGGCATGCTGTGCATGAACGGTTATCTGCTTTTGATGCGCTTCCATGACGGGCTTCTCTCGGCGTTGTGATATCGACGGCCCCCATTGTCGCACGCCGGCTCATGCAGGTTGGGCTAGACCAAAGACAATCTCGTGCATACCCTGCGGACGCATATGGAAAACGCCACCGCCGGAGGGGAGCTCGGCGGTGGCGTTGTTAAACGGTGCTGGGACTCGGGGTCTTCGCGGGAGCTGCCATGTGCGCAGAGGCGTCTAAGAGCGCTTGCGGCTCGCCATGGTGCCTGCGGCGATAGCGGCTGTTCCCGCAAGGACGGTTGCCACGATGACCGCACCCGAGGTGTCGCCGGTTGCCGCGAGCACGCCGGTAGTCTTGGCTTTCGTGATTGAAGCCGCAACGGCCTTGGTCGGCTTTGAGCCCTCAGGCTTGGGGTTCTGCTTGGACTCCGCGGGCTTGCTTTCTGCGGGCTTGGTCTCGTCGGGCTTGGGGTCTTCCGGCTTGGCTACCTCGGGAGGTGCGATGACCATGCTCTTGGCGACAGCTTCGTTATAGGGGGAGTCGATCACAGCGTCGCCCGTGCCGATGGCTTGGCCTGCCTCGTAGATGCCGTCACGGAGCTTGCGATAGTCAATGACCTTGCCGCCTTCGGGCGTCTGGATGGCGGCGTTCTCAATCTTGATGGTGCCGATTGTCTTGCCGTCAGCGCTCATGGCACGGGCAAAGATTGCCGCTGTATCTCCTTCGGCCGTTACCTTGCTGCGGATGATCGAGATGACTGCGGGTGTGACGCCCTCGCTGGTCTGGGCGATGATGCCGATGTTCTCGCCTTGGGGCTCGGGGCTCGTCTCACCATCTTGGTTTTCGCTGTAGGGGATGGGGCCGTCGCCGTTCTCGACATAGCGGGCTATGGCCTTGACAACGGAGTCGCTGATGTAGATGTGGCCACCCTCCTCGTTGGGTCGATCGTTTCTGGTGGAGAATGCAGCCGAAACCTCGCCTTCCGCAAACGCGTCCACGGTGGAGCCGTTCTTGACGACGATATCGTCTTGGTAGGTGAAGAGGGCAATGGCGTCACCGTATCTGCCTTTACTTGCGCGGACTGTCACGTTTGCATGATCGAGTGTGATGCCCTTGTGGGCATAGACGCCATATTCAACACCGTTTGCGTTGAGGGAGGCGTTTGTGGCTGCGAGGCTGCCCTTGGCCTCGACGGCGGCGTCTTTCTCGGAGCTCGCCTTGACCTGGCTGCCGTCCGAGATATTGATGTTGCCGCCGCTCCAAATGGCCTCACCATCGGCTGAGCTTGCCTCGACTGTGCCGCCACCCTTGATGGTGAGGTTCTTGTCGGTTCCGATACCCTTGTCCTTGGTAGCCCTGGCGGTGACGGCCCCGCTGTCGTCAATCGTGATATTGCCGTTTGCCCTGATGCCATCCGATACGCCCGTGGCGTTGACGTTGCCCGAACCTTTGATAGCGAGATCGCCCTCGGCGTCGATGGCATCAAACCCAGCGCTCGTGGCGTTGACGGATCCGGCTCCGTCGATGTTGATATTACCCGTGGAAAGGATAGCGTCCTCAGTAGATGTCACGCTGAGCGTGCTGCCCGCGTCGCCTTGGATATTGAGCTCGGCGTTCTCATTCTTGCCATGAGAAGCCTTGATGCCTTCGATCCAGTCGGCAGTGACGATGTTGTTTCCCGAGTAATTCACGTTGAGCTTGCCTGCGGCCTGGATCTCGCCGCCGTTATAGTTGTTGAGCTTCAAGTCGTCGGCGCCGTCCCACGACCAGGTGCCGGTCTCGTCGCCCGCCGCAGTGCCGGCGTTGTATTTGGTTTCGCCGACCTTGACCCATTCCGCCGCGAGCGAGACGCTCGGCATGAGCAGCGAGCTCACCGTGAGCGCGCACACGGCGCCTACGACGATGCGGCGCGTCACGCGGCGCCAGCTGCCGTGCGCGAGTCCTATGCGACGGCGAACGTCGGGTTCGGCAACATGGGTTCCGGCGGTAGTGTCATTGCGTTTGGGGGTCGTGAACAAGGCTGCCATGGTTGCTCCCGTTCTCATAGGGCCTATACGGCTAGGTTCAGCGTATCTGCTGGATGTTGCCGGCGGTAGTGCCGTTTGGAGGGCAAAATGGCCAAAATGGGGGAGAAATAGGCCGCACGCCGGCGCAGGGACCGACGCTAAAAGAAAAGCGCGGGGCCGCATGGCGACTCCGCGCTTTATTGTTCAGCTTTTGCAGCCTTGCCCTTACGCTACGAAGAAGTAGACGGGGAAGGCAAGGGCTGCGATCCACCCGTCCTGTGCGAAAAAGTGTTTACGAACGTTTGCGACTCGCCAGGGCGCCTGCGGCGATGGCGGCTGTTCCCGCAAGGGCGGCTGCCACGATGGCTGCGTTCGAGGTGTCGCCGGTTGCCGCGAGCTTGCCGACGGTCTTGGCTCCCTTGGCTGCAACTGCAACGGTCTTGGTTGTCTTCGTGCCCTCGGACTTGGAACCCTCGGGCTTGGTCTTGCCGTGCTTTTCCTCGGGCTTGGTCTCCTCGGGAGGCACGATGACCGTGCTCTTGGCGACAGCGGCGTCATAGGGGGAGTCAATCGTGGCATCGCCCGTGCCAATGGTCTGCCCCGCCTCGTAGACGATGCCGTCGCTGAGCTCTTCCTTGTTGCGATAGTCAATGACTTTGCCGCCTGCAGGCGTCTGGATGATGGCGTCCTTGATTTCGATGGTGCCGATCGCCTTGCCGTCCGCGCTCATGGCAAGGGCGAAGATAGCCGCCGTGTCTCCCTCGGCCGTGACCTTGCTGCGGACGATCGAGATGGTCGCGGGCGTGATGCCCTTCTCGGTCTGCGCGAAGATGCCGATGTTCAGGCCCTCGGACTCAGGGATGATTTCGTCGTTTTGGTCTCCACTGTAGTGGTCGGGGCCGTCGCCGCCGGTCTCGGCATAGCGGGCTATGGCCTTGACAACGGAGTCGCTGATGTAGATATGGCCACCCGCTTCGTCGGAGTAGAAATTACTGGTGGAGATTGCAACCGAGAACCTGCCTTCTGCGAGCGCATCCACAGTCGAGCCGTTCTTGATGACGATGTTGTCCTCATCGGTGAAGAGTGCGCTGGCTTCCCCGCCATCTGAGCTTGCGCGGACCGTCACGGTCGCGCCATCGAGCGTGATGCCCTTGTAGACATAGATGCCATACCCAACGCCACTTGCGTTGAGGGAAGCGTTCGTGACCGTGAGGCTGTTTTTACCGTCGATGGCGGCGTCTTCCTCGGAGCTTGCCTTGACCTGGCTGCCACCCGAGATCTCGATGTTGCCGTCGGCCCAAATCGCATTGTCTTTGGTAGAGCTTGCCTCTACCTTGCCGCCGCCCTTTATGATGAGGTTCTCGTTAGCATCGATACCCTGATCCTCGGTGGCCTTGGCGGTGACGGTTCCGCTGTTGTCGATCGTGATGTTGCCGTCGGCCCTGATGCCATCCGAATCGCCCGTGGCGTTAACGTTTCCCGAGCCCTTGATGGTGACATCGCCCCCGGCATCGATGGCATCGTGCTCGGTGCTCGTGGCGTTGACAGTGCCAGCGCCGTCGATGTTGATGTTGCCGACGGAAGTGATGGCGTCACGAGAAGATGTCACGTTGAGCGTGCTGGACGCGTCGCCCTGAATATTAAGCTCGGCGTTCTCGTTCGCGCCATCCTTAACCTTGATGCCGCGGCCGTTGTCGTTAGTGACGGTGTTGTTGCCCTCGTAGCTCACGTTGAGCTTGCCCGCTGCCTCGATCGCGCCGCCGTTATAGCCGTTGAGCTTCATGTCGTCGGCGCCATCCCATGACCAGGTACCGGCGGCGTCTCCCGTGGGGCCCGCGGCCGCTTCGTGGCGGACGCCGCCAACGTCCACCCACTCGGCTGCGAGCGAGATGCTCGGCATGAGCAGCGAGCTTACCGTAAGCGCGCATACGGCGCCTACAACGATGCGGCGCGTCACGCGGCGCCAGCTGCCGTGTGCGAGCAGCGTGCAACGGCGCAGGTCGGGCTCGACAAAATGGGCTCCAGAGGTTTTGTCATTGCGCTTGGGGGTCGTGAACAAGACGGCCATGGTTACTCCCATCCTCATAGGGCCTATGCGGTTATATCCAGCATATCTGCAGGATGTAGCCGTCGGTAGTGCCGTTTGGAGAGCAAAACGTCCAAAACTTGCGAAGCAATACATCGCGCGTCCGTGTGGTGCCTGGCTTTAAAAGCAAAGCGCGGAGCCGCTCGATGCGACTCCGCGCTTTGCTGTTTGGTATTGCGAATCTTGCGCCTACGCTACAAAGAAGTAGACGAGGAAGGCGAGGGCTGCGATCCACATGAGCGGCTTGATCTTGGAGGCCTCGCCCTTAAAGAGCGCGACGATCACGTAGGCGATAAAGCCCAGGCCAATGCCGGCAGAGATGGAGTAAGTGAAGGGCACGCCGGCGACAATCATGAACGCCGGGAAACCCTGCGACACGTCGGACCAGTCGATCTCGGAGGCCTCGCTCATCATGAGGTAACCGACGTAGACCAGAGCACCGCAGGTGGCGGCGCTGGAAACGATGGTGACGATGGGGGAGAAGAACGCGGCGAGAATGAACAGCACGCCGGTGGTGACAGAGGTGAGGCCCGTGCGGCCACCGTCGGCAGCGCCAGAGGTGGACTCGACGAAGGTAGTGATGGAGGAGACGCCCATAAAGCCACCGGCAGCAGCGGCCACGGAGTCGACGACCAGGATGGGACGGATGTCCTCGACATTGCCGTCCTCGGTCAAGAACTCGCCCTGCTTGGCGACGGCCATCGCGGTGCCCATGGTGTCGAAGAAGTCACTCATGAGCAGCGAGAAGGCAACGACGAGCAGCATCGGGTCGGTCAGAACCTTCACGATGGCCATGTTGCCATCGGCGGTGCTGGCAAACGGGGCGCCAAAGGTCGAGAAGTCGAGCGGTGCGATGAGGCCCTCGGGCGCATGGGTGACGCCCAGCGGGATACCGGCGATAACGGCAACGATGATGCCGATGAGCAGCGAGCCCGGCACGTTGCGGGAAGCCATGGCAACCGTCACGACGATGGAGATGATGCCGACGATAAAGGTGGGGGAGGTGATGTCGCCCAGACCGACGAGTGTACCGGCGCCAGCGGTGATAATGCCGGCGTCGCACAGGCCGATCATGGCGATGAACAGACCCAGGCCCACCGAGATAGCGTGGCGCAGAACCACGGGGATGGCGTCCATAATGGCCTCGCGCAGGCCGCAAAGGACGAGCAGCAAGATGACGACACCCTCGAGGAAGATGACGCTCATGGCCACGTGCCAGTCACCGCCGCACATGGTGGTGGTGATGCCCGCAATCATGGCGTTGATGCCCAGGCCCGACGCGCATGCGAGCGGACGGTTGGCGAAGATGCCCATGCAGATGGTCATGATGCCGGCGCCCAGGCAGGTGGCGCAGGCGAGCGCTCCCGCATCAATGCCAGCGCCCGAGAGCACTGCGGGGTTGACGGCGATGATGTAGGCCATCGCCAGGAATGTTGTCAGTCCAGCGCGAAGTTCGGTCCCGATTGTGGACTTGCGCTCACTGACGTGAAAAAGTTCGTCCATGCATACCCTTTCCTTGTTCAGCCCCGAGTTTAGGCCGATTGACACGAACCCACTTACTATATCGTCTTTACAACCTTGCTGTTCCTCGCATGTTGATGTTCGGCGCTTTGTAACAGACGGACGGTATTTATCGCATGAAAATGTGTGGGTACCGTATACTTAAGCGGTTACAACGACCCCTATGGAGGAACGTATGATTAAAGAGCTTTGCCACGACGAGGCTATCCTGTCCCAGCGTTGCGAGGTTGCGACCGTCGAGGACGAGTCGGTTGCTCAGGACCTGATCGATACCATCAAGTCGCTCGACGATGCCGGCTGCCTTGCCGCTAACCAGATTGGCGTTACCAAGAAGGTCTGCGTCTACCTGGACGACGCCGGCGAGCCCCACGTGCTCTACAACCCCCGTCTGGTGTTTGGCCTGGGCGCCAGCAAGATGGAGGAGAGCTGCCTGACGCACGAGGAGGTCACCAAGTCCACGCGCTATATCAAGTGCAAGGTTGCCTTTGACCAGATCGTCGATGGCAAGATGCGCGAGCGCAAGCAGGACTTTGTGGGCTTCGAGGCGCAGATGGTCCAGCATATGATCGACCACTGTCTTGGAAAGTTGGTCTAAGGGGACCAAAGCACCGCACTTCGTCTCTTTTGGTCCGGGCGTGACATTGTTGTCATGTCCGGGCTTTTGTGTTTAGCGCCTTTTTGTTTGGTGACAATAACCTTAGCAGGACCGTAAAGCTAGGAGGCGCTATGTGCACGAGCATTCGATTTACCGATAATTCTGGCCACATGTATCTGGGCCGCAACCTCGACTGGAGCTTTGACTACGGCCAACAGGTTCGCGTGATGCCGCGCGGGTTCCACATTCCGTATTCGTTTATCGACGATGCGTCGGCGGCACACGCGGTAATCGGCATGTGCATCGATTACAAGAACTATCCCATGTTTTTCGACTGTGGTAACGATGCGGGTCTGGCTGTGGCGGGGCTCAACTTTCCCGGCTATGCCGAGTATGCCGAGGGCCCTGTCGACGGCAAGAACAATATCGCGGCCTATGAGTTTCCCCTGTGGGTGGCAGCGACGTTCTCGACGGTCGATGAGGTCGAGGCCGCGCTGCGCGACACGGTGATTGTCGCCAAATCTGCCGGAGAGGGGCTGGGCGTGTCGCTGCTCCATTGGATTATCGGCGACAGCCAGCGCAGCATCGTGGTCGAGATGATGGCTGACGGCCTGCATGTATACGACGATCCGGTCGACACCCTTGCCAACCAGCCGACCTTCCCGTGGCACATGGAAAACCTGCGCACCTATATCACCGCCACAAGCGATTTTCCGCAGACGGCGACATGGCGTGGCGCCGAGCTTAAGCCCTATGGAGCCGGTGCCGGCATGCGCGGCATTCCGGGCGATTGCTATTCGCCGAGCCGTTTTGTAAAGGCGGCGTACCTCAATGCCAATTACCCGCAAAAGGAGAGCGAGACCGAAAACGTCGTTCGCATGTTCCGCTCGCTCGAGGGCGTGGTGATGATTGAGGGGGCGTCCAGGATGGGCGATGGCAAGTTCGAGAAGACTATCTATACCGGATGCTTTAGCGCGCGCACGGGCAATTATTACTACGCGATGTATGGGGATCCGTCGATTCGTTACGTGAGCCTGATGGATGCCGAGGGCGCGAGCCCCGATAGGCTCGTGGTTCCCGAGCCGCGTCGTTCGTAGCCCATAGCTTTACTGCAGTGCAAAGCGCCCCTGCATCTCCTGTGAGGTGCAGGGGCGCTGCGACCTGGGCTTTATCCCGCATGCGCCCCGAGAAAATGTCCCTTAAGCGCGTGCTGCCTGGGCGATACCGGCCTTGGTGCTTGCGCGTTTGCCGGCGAGTTCGCAAAAAATCGCGCCGCCGATGATAAGCGCGGCGCCCATCAGGCGGACCGGTGTTATGGCTTCACCCAAAAGGGCGGCCGAGAACACGACCGCCGAAAGCGGCTCGAGGTAGCCGACGACGGCGACGGTCTGGACGGGCAGCTTGGCGACGGCGCTAAAGTAGAGCAGGCAACCAATGCCGGTGTTGACGACGCCGAGCATAGCGACGGCGCGCCAATCAATGCTGGCGGCGACGCCGGCGGACAGGAACGAGGGAGCGCCCTGCGTGATGAGCGTGAGGGCCAGTGCGGTCACAAAGGCGGCGCTCACTTGGAGTGCGGAGTTCTCGAGGCCCTCGATGTGCGGCGCACCCTTGCTGGCGATGACCATCAATGCATAGCAGAAGGCCGAGGCGATTCCACAGACGATGCCCGCAATGGGCATATTGCCGCCTAGACCTTGCGCTGCAATGAGAAAAGCACCGCAGGCGACGGCGACAAAGCCGGCGATTTTGCCGCCGGTCAGCTTTTCGCCAAAAATGAGCGGGGAAAGGGCCATAACGATGATGGGGCCACAGTAATACAACAGCGAGGAGATACCAACGCCGATCGTCTGATAGGCGCGGAACAGGAAAATCCAGCTGGCGCCCAGCGCGGCGCCCGAGACGATGAGCGCTGCGGCCTCGCGGGGGCGAGACGGAGCCTGCAGGTTATGGCGCTTGGTTATGAAGAGGATGGCGGCAAGGGTGAGAGCGCCCAAAAACGTGCGCAACAGTACGATATCGGAGCTCGGCAGCGCGATGGCAGCGGCGATGATGCCGTTGGAGCCAAACAATAGCAATGCTGCTAAGTACGTAAACAATCCGTTGTTCATGTGCTGACATCCCCTCTATATCCGAACATGTTCACTATGGGTGAACTGGCTTTAGAAGAAAAGCGAATATAATGCATGGATAACATGACAAAAACTCATGTAAAGGTGGAGGGGTGCCGTGGAAACGAATATTCAAAAGATGCAGGTTCTGCTCGAGACCGTGCGGGCCGGCAGTTTTACGCGCGCCGCCGAGCGGCTGAGCTATTCGCAGTCGGGCGTGAGCCGCATGGTGGGCGACCTTGAGACCGATTGGGGTTTTAAGGTGCTCGACCGCAGCCGCGAGGGTGTGGTGCTTTCTGCCGATGGGCGGCAGATCATGCCGGCGGTTGAGGCGCTCTGCGAGGAGTTTGGCCGCCTGCAGCGACACGTGGACGAGATGCGTGGGCTCATGCGCGGCAAGATCTGCATTGGTACGTTTTCGAGTGTGGCGACCCACGTGCTGCCACCGGTCATAGCGCGTTTTCGCGCCGATCACCCGGACGTCGATTATGAGTTGCTGATGGGCGATTACTCAGAGATTGAACAATGGGTGGCGGAGGGGCGCTGCGACCTGGGCTTTATCCCGCGTGAGCCCCGAGAAAACGGCATGGCATCACGGTCTTTAGTGTGTGATGAGCTGATGGCGGTGGTGCCGACAGATTCGTTGCTTGCCACGGCGGAGTTCGTCTCTCTTACCGATTTGGCAAGAGAGCAGTTTATTCTGCTGGAACGGGGTACCGATGATGAGATTACGCCGCTATTCCGTCGGGCGGGGCTGGCGGTGCGCTCAAAACTGTCGACTTGGGATGACTATGCGATTATGGCTATGGTCGAGGATGGCCTGGGCGTGAGCATTCTTCCCGCGCTCATCTTGCGTCGCTGCCAGTTCGATGTTGCTGTGCGTCCGCTCGAAGGGCATCCCCATCGGCAGATCAACGCCATATATCGAACGGCCGATGTTTCGCTTGCCGCCGCTCGTTTCCTCGAATACCTCTAAATGCGTGCACGTCGTTATCGCCTTGGGATAAATCTCGAGGTCTTGCTCATTTTATTTTTGAAATTGAACTTTTCGAAATAGCACGGCGTTATACTGCTGCCTAAATTGAACTCAGGTTCAATTCGTGTTGTATAAATTGAACTTTGCCAGCAAGGAGGTTCTAGTGGCCCAAGAGACGTTTAGCGATCGTCTGCGACAGGCTATGTCCGATCGCGACGTTCGCCAGTCGGACGTGATCCGCGCATCGGAGATGCTCGGCAAAAAACTCGGCAAGAGTCAGATGAGCCAATATGTGAGCGGCAAGACGATTCCGCGGCGCGATGTGGCTGAGCTGCTCGCCCGTATTTTGGAGGTCGATGTTACCTGGCTGCTTGCCGGCGACGCCGATCAAGGCGAGGCATCATCACCCCGCAACGATTCCAAGCCCGAACCCCATCCCTCAGCTCAAATTGCAAGGAGCACCACCATGCGTACTTTTTCTAAATCCACCAAGCTCGATAACGTCCTGTATGACGTGCGCGGTCCCGTCGTCGACGAGGCCGCCCGTATGGAGGACGAGGGCGAGCGCATCCTCAAGCTCAATATCGGCAACCCGGCGCCCTTCGGTTTCCGCACGCCCGATGAGGTCATCAAGGACATGCGCCAGCAGCTGCCCGACTGCGAAGGCTATTCCAACTCGCGTGGCCTGTTCTCCGCGCGCAAGGCGATCATGCAGTATTCGCAGATCAAGGGCCTGCCCAACGTTCAGATGGAGCATATCTACACGGGCAACGGCGTGTCCGAGCTCATTCAGCTTTCGATGAACGCGCTGCTCGACAATGGCGACGAGATTCTGATCCCCAGCCCCGACTATCCGCTCTGGACGGCGTGCGCAACCCTTGCCGGCGGTCATCCTGTGCACTATCTGTGCGATGAGCAGGCGGATTGGTATCCCGACCTGGAGGATATGGAGTCCAAGATCACGAGCGCGACCAAAGCCCTCGTTATCATCAACCCCAACAACCCCACGGGCTCGGTCTACCCGCGCGAGGTGCTCGAGGGCATCGTCGAGGTTGCACGCAGGCATCAGCTGATGATCTTTGCCGATGAGATCTACGACCGCCTGTGCATGGACGGCTACGAGCACGTCTCGATTGCCTCGCTCGCTCCTGATCTGCCCTGCGTCACCTTTAGCGGCCTTTCCAAGTCGCACATGATCGCGGGCTATCGTATTGGCTGGATGGTGCTTTCGGGCAACCAGCGCTGCATGAGCGACTTCATCATGGGCATTAACATGCTCTCCAACATGCGCCTGTGCTCCAACGTGCCGGCTCAGTCGATCGTTCAGACGGCGCTCGGTGGCCATCAGTCCGTCAACGACTACATCCGCCCCGGCGGCCGTGTCTACGAGCAGCGCAACTTTGTGTATGAGGCGCTCAACAAGATTGACGGCATCTCGGTGGTTAAGCCGCGTGCGGCGTTCTACATCTTCCCCAAGATGGATGTGAAGAAGTTCAACATTACCGATGACGAGCAGTTCGCCCTTGACCTGCTGCACGAGAAGAAGATCCTGATCACGCGCGGCGGCGGCTTTAACTGGGCTGAGCCCGACCACTTCCGTATCGTGTACCTGCCGCGCATGGAAGTGCTCAAAGAGTCCCTCGAAGACCTCGCCGACTTCTTCGATCACTACCGCCAAGCGTAGGGGATTGGATATGTTCCGCTGCGAGGGTTAAGACGTCGCAGGGTAGACATACGACAGCGAGCGAGCCGCATTCACGCCAATCTGACGTTCAGCTTCAAGGGCGCGACCAAAAGGTCAGCGCCCTCTCATTTCACGTCACCTTGGCGCAAATGCGGCTCGCGCAGCGTCAAGCGGTCCGCCGTTCGGTAGAACGGCGGAACTAAATTACGATTCCGTTGCAATGATCGATTTCGTGCTGGATGATCTCGGCGGTGTAGCCCGAGAAGTTTTTGATGCGGTGGACAAAGTTCTCGTCCAAATACTCAACCTTAATGCGGCGATAGCGGGTACAGGGACGCTCGCCGATCAGCGAGAGGCATCCTTCGCTTGTCTGATAGACATTGACCTGCTCAAGAATTTGAGGGTTGTACATGAGCAGCGACTTGGTGCCGTCCTTTACGCAGATGATGCGTTTGCGCACGCCGATCATGTTGGCGGCGAGGCCTACGCACTCGTGCTCATGCTCGAGGAGCGTATCCAGGAGGTCCTGCCCGGTCGCGGCATCGTCGGGGCCCGCATCTTCGGAGGGCAGGCGCAAAAAGAACTCGGATTTCATGATGGGCTTAATCATGGCGGGCTCCTTAAGGTGGATACGTTTGGTTCAGGCCATGATACCGCGACATGTCGCATTAATGTGTGCACATAGATTCTGCAGCTAGATTGGATGGCGACGCCATAAACTAATGGACGTTTTGCCGAGAGGCATGAATGTTTAAAGCGCAAAGAGTGCGCGACGGGCCCCGCGAATGGGGCGATGATGCCCGAGAGGGCCAAGAAGGAGTCTCATGTCCGAGAACGAAGAGATCATGAACGAGACCGAGAACGAGACCATGGCTGCCGAGGTCGAGGCAGTCGAGACCGTGGAGACCGAAGCTGCCGAGGTTGAGGCCGCTGACGAGGTTTCCGCCGAGGAGGAGGCCGAGGTTGTCGAGGCCGCCGTTGATTACGATGACGAAGAGCTGATGGACAAGATGCAGAAGGCCGCCCGCCTGCTGCGTAGCCGTCGCTTTGCTATTTCCAAGGAGGAGGAGGCCAAGGCCGAGCGCATGGCGAACATCGAGCGCGCCATCAAGCTCCTTGACCTCAAGCCCAAGATGGAGCAGAAGGAAATGTCCGACCTGCTGGGCATGCGCCTTCGTGAGCTCGATGGCCTGATGGCCGAGGCCGAGGCTGCCGATCTGGTCGGCCGCATCGACGACGCCGAGGGCGACATGCGCAAGATCGTCGTCTTCGCTGCCGAGGATGCCGCCGAGGGCCTGGTTGAGCTTGCCAACAAGAAGGAGAAGCTCCTGCCCGAGCTTTCTTACGAGGAGGCTACCGAGCTGATGGCCGCTCTCGATAAGGTTATCGCTCCGCTCGTCGCCATGGGCCTGGACGAGGACCGCGGTCCTCGCGGCGGCCGTGACGATCGCGGTGGCCGTGGCGGCGACCGCGGCGGTCGCGGCGGCTTTGGCGATCGCGGTGGCCGTGGTGGTGACCGTGGCGGCCGCGGTGGCGATCGTGGCGGCCGTGGCGGCTTTGGTGACCGTGGCGGCGACCGTGGTCCTCGCGGCGGCTTTGGCGGCAACCGTGGCGGCTATGGTGACCGCGGTGGCAACCGCGGCGGCTTCGGCGGCAACCGTGGTAACGACCGCGGCGGCCGCGGTGGCGATCGTGGCGGCCGCAACGGTGGCGGCTTCCGCGGCAACCGCTTTTAGGGGTTACGCGGTTCTACGAACCGCGTAACTAGTTGACGCTGCGCGCCCACCAGAGCGACAACTTGTCATTCAAAGAGGACGGCATGACCAGAAGGTCTATGCCGTCCTCTTTTCATGTCAATTTGTTCGCTCTGGTGGGCGCTCGCTCATATGACCCAATCCGCTGTCAAGAGCCACAATGGCCCCGCCGACCGCTTGCAATCGGTCGGCGGGGCCTGCCGTTAACCCGTCCCGGTCCGCCCCCGGCATGTCATCGACGCCTTCGGCTCAGTCTCATATCCGCGGATACCGTTCTGTCGGCCCGCACTCCATTCCTTCGGCGGGGTTCCCCAAGTCTGTCGAGGCGCATGCGGAGGGCTCCGCGCGCACAGCGAAATAGGGGGTATCCCCGAAGGCCGCCCGGCTCGCCGGGGCGGGGGCTATGTCTATTCCGCGCCCTCCCGGCACATCATGCCGAGGGCCCAGAGCCACCTCACGAGCTCGGCCGCGGTGGCCGCGTTAGCCTTCGCCGCGGGCATGCCGCGGGCGAGCATCTCCTCGCGCCGCCGCAGGAGCCGCTCGGACCCCTTCCTTCCGTGCATCCTTATCTCGAGGGGCACGCCCGTGTCCCTCGGCATGAGCTTCGGCTGGTGCCGCGCCGCGGCGTAGCGCCATGAACCCTCAACGGCCAGCTTCCTCACGAGCGCGTTGCCCGCACCGCTGATGCCTCCGAGCCGCACGGAGTCGCCGCTCGACCTCTGACTCGGCGCGAGGCCGAAATAGGCCGTGACCTGCCTTCCGGAACGGAACCTCGTGAAGTCGCCGACCTCGGCCGAGAAGGCTGCGGCCAGCGCGAAGGCGCAGCCCTTGATCGACTGGAGGGCGGCCACCTCCGCGGCGATCGGGCTGGCATCCACGGCCGCCCTGTACTCGGAGAGCAGATCCGCCCGGGCCTCCGCCGCGGCCTCGACCTCGCTCCTCAGGGCGGCGAGCGTCCGAACCCCGCCATCGTCCTCCGGCCTGACCTTGTCGAGCCACCTCAGGAAGTCGTAGGTCCAGTACTTCCTCGGGTTGCCGGCGGGCGTGGTGCCGCCGTAGGCGAACCCTCGCTTTGCGAGGAAGGCGAGCAGCCGCTGCTTGGCGGTCGCCAGGCGCGCGGTCGCCCCGTCGTAGGCGCCGGCGAGGTCCCTGATGCCCTCGACCTCGGGGGAGGGGACCCATACGGGGGAGATGTCGTGGGCGAGTATCGCCTTGGCCATCCTGGCGGCGTCGTTCCTGTCGTTCTTGGAGGCCGAGTCGGCGGCCGACCTGGGGATCTTCGAGACCGCGGCGACGACACACTCGACGCCGAGCCCGGCGAGCTCCCTCTGCGGGGCGAAGCCGGGGTAGCCGCTCTCGTAGGCCGCGAGCGACGGCCCGGGGAACCCACCCATCCACCCGGCGATCTCGCCCCAGGGGTTGCCGGGGAACCTCCTCGTCACGGCCTCGCCGGTGTCCGCGTCGAGGGCGCAGACGGTGGTCGACCTCAGGTGGACGTCCATCCCGAACGCGGTAGAATACTTTGGCATGGGAGCCTCCCAACCTCGTTGCGGCGCGGCTGCGCCTATGGCACTTCAACATCATTGTCGCAGCCCCGACCCGCGGTCACGAGCGGGGGCTCCTATCTTTTTAGTGCCCTCGGATTGGGTCATAGTGTCTGTCGGTACCAAAACATCGGCATCCCCAAGGGATCATTTGCACCAAAGAATGAGAGTGGATAATCTCCCGCTATGAGCCCATATTCATGCTCAAGGTGGGAGATTATCCACTCTCGTTTCGTTTGTTGATTTCGATGCCTACATTTGTAGGAACAGTTCGTGGAGGCGGGTGTCTTCATCGAGTTCGGGATGGAAGGTGACGCCGAGCTGGTTGCCCTGGCGGGCGGCGACGATACGGCCGTCGACTTTCGCTAAGGCCTTGGCATTGCCGTACACTTCGACGATGCGGGGTGCACGGATAAATGTTAATGGCACTTCACCGTCGATGCCGTCTACCTGGCCCTTGGTGCGAAAACTGCCGAGCTGTCTGCCATAAGCGTTGCGCTCAACGAGTACGTTCATGGTTGCTAGGCGCGGCGTTCCCTTATCGTCGTGTGCGGCAAGATCGCGCGCCAATAGAATCAAGCCGGCGCAGGTGCCAAGGACGGGCATGCCTTCAACAATGTGGGTGCGAAGCTCCTCGAGCATGCCAAGCTCATCAAGCAGCTTCCCTTGAACGGTAGACTCGCCGCCGGGAAGTACCAGACGGTCAAAGTCCTGCTTCAAATCAGCCGCCTGCCTTAGCTCAATACAGCGTGCGCCCAGCTCGGATAGCCTTGCCTCGTGCTCGGCAAAAGCGCCTTGGACCGCCAGCACGGCGACCGTCTGGTCTGCGTAATCGCTCATGTGCGATCCCTTCTGCTGGACTAGCGCCCGCGTTCCTCCATGATGATCTCGATTTCGTCGGCGTTGATGCCCACCATGGCCTCGCCCGGGTCTTCCGAAAGCTCGGCGATGAGTTTGGCATCGGTGAAGTTTGCCACGGCCTTGACGATGGCGGCTGCGCGCTTGGCGGGGTCGCCGCTTTTAAAGATGCCCGAGCCGACAAAGACGCCTTCGGCGCCCAGCTGCATCATCAGCGCGGCGTCGGCGGGGGTCGCTACGCCGCCGGCGGCAAAGTTCACGACGGGAAGCTTTCCCGTGGCATGGACCTCACGCACCAGCTCGACCGGAACCTGCAGTTGCTTGGCTGCCTCAAAGAGCTCGTCGTCGCGCAGGGCAACAACGTCACGGATCTGCTTTTGGATCTTGCGCATGTGACGCACGGCCTGAACGACGTCGCCCGTACCCGGCTCACCCTTGGTGCGAATCATCGTGGCGCCTTCGGCAACACGGCGCAGCGCCTCGCCCAGATCACGGGCGCCGCAGACAAACGGCACGTCAAACTGGGTCTTGTCGATATGATAGACGTCGTCGGCAGGGGAGAGAACCTCGGACTCATCGATGTAGTCGATCTCGACGGCCTGCAGGATCTGCGCCTCGACGATGTGACCGATGCGGCACTTGGCCATGACGGGGATGGAGACGGCCTCCTGGATGCCCTTGATCATCTTGGGGTCGCTCATGCGCGACACGCCGCCTGCGGCGCGGATGTCGGCCGGGATGCGCTCGAGCGCCATGACGGCGCAGGCGCCCGCCTCCTCGGCGATGCGTGCCTGCTCGGGCGTGGTGACGTCCATGATGACGCCGCCCTTGAGCATCTGCGCGAGCTCGCGATTGAGTTTGACGCGATCGGCCTTGTTGGTCTGTTCTGCCATGGTTGCTCCCTTGGTTGGCATGTACATTGCTTGACGGAACATCCTATCGGGGAGCTGGGTATGGCGAAATACTCAGTTTTCGAGATAATAACAAGGTCAGACTAATGCCAGATTGAATGATTCGATAAGGTCAGGTGATGCCCATGCTTGACTACAATTTGGAAAATCGCGGCGAAGCATCGCTCTATGAGTATGTTTACCAGCAAATTCGAGATGATATCGTTGCTGGACGCATTGCGGCGGGGGAGCATCTGCCGTCTAAGCGCGCCTTTGCCAGTCATCTGGGAATCAGTGTCATTACCATCGAGAACGCATATAGCCAGCTACTTGCCGAGGGCTATATTTGCTCAATGCCGCGTCGTGGCTACTACGCTTGCGAGCTTCCGGATGCACCGGTCTTGGCTTTGGCTGCGGAGGGCATCGACCG
Organism: Collinsella sp. AF37-9; assembly: GCF_003475115.1. Taxonomy (NCBI): domain Bacteria; kingdom Bacillati; phylum Actinomycetota; class Coriobacteriia; order Coriobacteriales; family Coriobacteriaceae; genus Collinsella; species Collinsella sp. AF37-9. The sequence goes on from NZ_QROQ01000002.1 coordinate 118,691, forward strand.
AGATGCCGTCTCTGTGGGCCCCAGTGCGCGTGATGTCAACGGACAGGTCGAGCGATTCGATGCGCTTTCTCCTTCCACTTTGGAGGCGGCGCGGCTTTGGCAAAGCGCACTGCGGGCGACGCTGGCATCCGAAGACGAACGCGAAATCTTTTCGACCGCGCCGGCACAGGGCACCGCTCGGCTACGATGCGCAATTGCTCACCATCTGCGCGGGACAAGGGGCATGAATGTCGACCCCGACAACATCGTTATCGGTGCGGGCGCCCAGCTGCTCGATACCATGTTGGTTCAGTTGCTTGGCGCGGACAAGGTGTATGCCGTCGAGGATCCAGGCTATTTGCGCTTGACGCGCATCTATCAGGCCATGGGTTGCGAAGTGCGGCATGTCCCGTTGGATGCTGAGGGCGTGGACTTGAGCGCGCTGCAGAAAACCAGGACCGATGTCCTTCATCTGATGCCGTCTCATCAGTATCCGACCGGTCTTGTGACGAGCATTGCGCGTCGCTATGCGCTGCTGAGCTGGGCCGCCGAGCGACCAGGTCGGTATCTCATCGAAGATGACTTTGATTGTGAGTTTCGCCTTGCCGGCAAGCCGATTCCCGCGCTCGCGTCGATCGATGCCGCCCAGTCGGTTATCTACACCAACACGTTTTCGAAGAGCCTTTCATCGGCGTTGCGTTTGGCGTACATGGTGCTGCCCGATGAGCTAATGGAGAGGTTTAGGCGCAACCTTGGTTTCTACGCCTCGTCGGTAAGTTCTGTTGATCAGGTTGCCTTGGCGCGTTTGCTGGAATCGGGTGATTACGAGCGACATGTGAACCGCGTGCGCGTTCGTGCTCGCGAGGCGCGTGATGGCCTGGCGGCGCTTGTACGGAAGGCATTTCCGGCAGGGGGAGTCTCGATCGAGTATGCAGACGCGGGCCTTTACTGTATCGTGGTTGCGGAGCGTGGAACGGGCGGAAGCACTTTTGCACGGGCCCTCACGCGCTCGAGCATCCCTTTTATCGATATCGGTGACTGTTTTTGGTGTGCCGATGGCGCATCTGTCCCTGAAAACTCAACTCAAATTCTTGTTCAGTATGACGATCTGAGTCCAAAAGTACTAACTACCTTGGAATTGCAGCTAATGGGGGGCACTCTGCAACCTAAGTGAGTAGACTTTTAGCACTTTGGCGACCAGGCAGTTTTGTAACAAGCTATCTACCTGCGGTTTTGAAAAGCAGGATGACCGGCCTGCTCGGGATGTTCAAAAAAGTCTACTCACTTGCCGCGCAAAGCTCCTGCATGAGAAAAAATGGGGTTTTCAACAGGGCTTCGTCCAGCTCTCGGCAAGCTTTTGGCCAGTTGGGGAGGGCTGTTGAAAACTTGGCAGTCCGTTCGGCGCCATTTTTGGTGCGTTCGCGCCAATGCGTGACTGACTGGGTTGAAATTCGTGTTTTCCTGTGCCTATGAAGGATCTACTTTGTGACATATCAGCTTTTAGGTACTGGCGTTTGCCTCCTCAAGTCCGCGCTTTGTGTCCGCCGCTTCCACGACCGGAAGAAGACCGGCAGCGATATGATCTCGCCCGCAACCCGACGGCTGCGGTCGCGCTCGGTTTTCCGTTGTATACATTGGTTCGGACGAGAAACAAACGGACTTGTCCTGCCAGCATTAGGCAGCGGCTGTTTCTTGGTGAGCTTCCCAGGGAATCCGTGCTGGAAACGGAGCATGGGGTTTTGATTACGTCTCCTCTACTGACGGCATTCATCATGTTGCGGCATCTGACGGATCTTCAGCTTCTTTTGGTATTGGCGGAGATGTGTGGCTTGTTTGCGGTGTGTGCCCTGCCGGCGGCACTTGAGGCGGAGCTTTCGCGTGCAATTGATTCGGGCGCGATTTCGACAACGTTCGGTTGGGTGCGCTGCCCGTCCGAGGACGGCACCGCCTCAAATTTATGGCGTCGAGACGCTTTGGTTTTGGGCGGAGACCTTGACCGTTTTTGTTCAGATGTTTGCGGGATGCGTTACGGCAATAGATTTATAGCGGTATCGCAACTCGTTCCATTGGGCGCCGCGTCGCCTTTTGAGGTCGAGGCGTATTTGCTACTTGCACTGCCGCGATCCCTGGGAGGAGAAGGTTTTTGCGGCATAGAGCTCAATGTTGAAGTGATGCTAAGCACAAGTGCTCGAGCGATTGTGGGAAAGTCCCGTGTATATATCGACCTACTTCTTTCTTCGCTGGACGGCAGGCGACAGGTGGCCATTGAATGTCAGGGAAAGGCCTCGCACGGACGCACAGGGGATGGCTTGCGTGACGCTGACCGCATGACGGCCCTTCAGGCCATGGGCTACGATGTACTTCTCCTGACGCACAGACAGATATCCGATGAGGGTAGATTCCACGCGATCGTTAAGGCCGTATGCAGGATGCTCGATGCTGAATATCGTGATAAAAGCTCAGATGAGCAAAGGGCTGAGACATTACTCCGGTCTGAACTGTTCGTTGACTGGACAAAATTGGGAGTAATTGACGGAAAGATGCCCGTTAGACACAAAACAGCTCGATCGTGGACGGCTGCGGTTCTAAGTGAGTAGGCTTTTGGCACTTTGGTGACCAGGCCGTTTTGTAACAAGGCATTTACCTGCGGCTTTATAAAGTGATATGGATGGCCTGCTCGGCAAGTTCAAAAAAGTCTACTCACTTAGTTTTTGACGAGAAGCCGATGCCGAAGGCGGTCCTATTTCAGGGCGTTAACAAGTTCGTGAGGCACGAAAAAGGCCCGAACCAATACGGTCCGGGCCTCATCGAGCTAGAGGTTATGTCTCAAGCGGTTGGCTTAGCCAAAGTAGCGCTTGAGCAGGCCGGCGAAAGCCTTGCCGTGGCGGGCCTCGTCGCGAGCCATCTCGTGCACGGTGTCGTGAATGGCATCAAGGCCAGCGGCCTTGGCGCGCTTGGCAAGATCGGTCTTGCCGGCGGTGGCGCCGTTTTCGGCCTCAACGCGCATCTCGAGGTTCTTCTTGGTGGAGTCGGTTACGACCTCGCCCAGGAGCTCAGCAAACTTGGCGGCGTGCTCGGCCTCCTCGTGGGCAGCCTTCTCCCAGTACAGGCCGATCTCGGGATAGCCCTCGCGATGAGCGACGCGAGCCATGGCCAGGTACATACCGACCTCGGAGCATTCGCCCTCAAAGTTAGCGCGCAGGTCGGCAACGATGTCCTCGGAGACGCCTTCTATCTTGGCGACGCCCACGACGTGCTCGGCAGCCCACTCGAGCTGGCCCTCCTCCTGCTTTAGGAAGCGAGAACCGGGGACGCCGCACTGGGGGCACTTAAAATCCTCGGGCAGCTGGTCGCCGTCATACTCTTCAACATAACCGCAAACGGGGCAAACAAATTTCATGATTCGATCCTTTCGATCGATGGCGATGGGGCGCTTGTCCGGTCCCGTAAGGGCCCTCTCCGGACGTGCGTCTTGACGAGTTCTATTATCCATAAATGCAACCAAATGTGAAGCCTATTAGGAATGATTTTTAATAAAACAATTTCAGGCATGTGAAGATGTTGATTGATTAACGATTGGCAGGCCGTCTGAGATTTCCGCCGAGTACAATCGGTCGAGCAAATGTTGACCAATCAACAAATGAAGGAGCTTCCTTTATGCATTTAGCCCGCCGCGCCTGGTGCCGCACGTATCAAACGGTTTTTCGCATCGCATTGCCGGTACTGCCCTATACCGAGCCACGCATTCTGGAACACGCTGAGGATGTGCCCACAGTGCTTCAAAAGCGCTCGATACAGCGGGTCCTTATCGTGACGGATTCCGGCATTGCCCGCCTGGGGCTCACGGCACCGCTCGAGACAGCGCTCGCGTCCAAGGGAATTGGCGTTGCGGTTTATGCCAAAACATCGGCGAATCCCACGGTCTCAAACGTGGAAGAAGCGGCGTCCCTGTATCGAGCGCGCGCCTGCCAGGCCATTATCGGCTTTGGTGGCGGTTCGGCCATGGACTGCGCCAAGGGTGTGGGGGCGCGCATTGCGCAGCCAAACAAGCCCATCAACAAGATGCGCGGGCTGCTGCGGATTCATCATCGCCTGCCGCTGCTCATCGCCGTTCCCACCACGGCAGGCACGGGAAGCGAGGTCACGCTTGCAGCGGTCATTACCGATGACGAGTCGCACTACAAGTACCCCATTAACGACTTTGTGCTTATCCCGCGCTTTGCGGTACACGACCCCGAGTTTACGCGCGGCCTGCCCGCCTCCATTACGGGGCAGACGGGCATGGATGCCCTGACACATGCCGTCGAGGCCTTTATCGGCCGCAGCACCACGCCCTATACGCGCAAGATGGCGCGTCAGGCGGTACGGCTTATCCACGATAATTTGCTCGAGGCCTATGAGCATGGCGACAACATGCGTGCGCGCCGCAATATGCTTTCGGCGGCGTATAAAGCGGGTGTTGCCTTTACGCGCTCCTATGTTGGATACGTTCATGCCATCGCGCACAGCCTGGGCGGCCGATACGGAATTCCGCACGGTTTGGCCAACGCGATTATCCTGCCGCACATGCTTCGCGCTTATGGCGAAGCCGCTGCTCCCAAGCTCGCCGATCTCGCCCGCATGGCGGGCATTGCGCCGGCTACTGCGCAGGACAGTCTTGCGGCTGAGGCCTTTATCGATTGGGTCGACCGCATGAACGCCGCCTTGGGCATTCCCAAATTTGTGACGGGCATTCGCCGCTCCGATATTCCGCAAATGGCGGCCCATGCCGATGCCGAGGCCAATCCGCTATACCCCGTTCCACTTTTAATGGATCGTTTGGAGCTCGAGCATATGTACGAAGTTATCGCAGGTGGTATGTTTGAGGGCGAGAACTAGGAGGGTCCATGAACACCGGGGAAATTGCGCGCATCATCGGCGACCAGCGCGCCTACTTTAAGACGCATGCCACGTTTGATGTCGATGCTCGCCGCCGTGCGCTCGTGAGTTTACGCGATGCGGTGCGGGCCCACGAGGCCGATATTGCCCATGCGCTCAAGACCGATTTGGGAAAGTCGCATGACGAGGCCTATATGTGCGAGATTGGCACGTCGCTTTCCGAGATTCGTTATCAGATCGCTCATGTGGCTCGATGGAGTCGTCCGCGCCTGCGTCCGTGTGACCTTGCCAATGCCGTGAGTGTGTGCAAGACGCAAGCCGTGCCCTATGGCGTCACGCTCATCATGGCACCGTGGAACTACCCGTTTTTGCTAACACTCGAGCCACTCGCCGGCGCCCTTGCCGCGGGCAATACTGTGGTCATCAAGCCGAGCGCCTATGCTCCGGCATCGAGCGCGGTGCTCAAGCAAATCTGTGAAGAGGCATTTGATCCGCGCTTGGTGACGGTTGTCGAGGGCGGGCGCGCCGAGAACGAAGCGCTGCTCGATGAGTGCTGGGACAAGATCTTCTTTACCGGTAGCGTTCCGGTCGGCAAGCTCGTCATGGAGCGCGCAAGTAAAAACCTTACGCCCGTGACGCTTGAGCTGGGCGGAAAGAGTCCCTGCGTCGTGGATGCGACGGCAAACTTGAAGGTCGCGGCGCGGCGTATCGCCTTTGGTAAATGGCTCAACGTGGGGCAGACCTGCGTGGCGCCCGACTACCTGCTGGTCGATGCGCGCGTGCACGACGAGCTGCTGGGTCTCATCAAGGAGGAAGTCCGCCGTATGTTTGGCGAGCATCCGCTCGACAACGAGGATTACGGCCATATCGTCAACGCCAAACATTTTGTGCGCGTACGCGGGCTGATCGATCCCGATAAGGTTGTGCTGGGAGGTACCGCGCGCGAGGTTTCGCTCAGGATCGAGCCGACGATTTTGGATGGCGTGTCCCCCGATGACGCCGTGATGCAGGAGGAAATCTTCGGCCCCATCTTGCCAGTGCTGACGTTTGAGAGCTTAGACGAGGCCGAGACGTTTATTACTGATCGTCCGACGCCGCTGGCCCTGTATATCTTTAGTCAGGATCGCGCGGTTCAGCAGCGCTTTGTGCGTTACGTGCCCTTTGGCGGCGGCTGCGTCAACGACACGATCATGCACTTGGCTACGAGCCATATGGGCTTTGGCGGCATGGGCACGAGCGGTATGGGTCAGTATCATGGACGCGAGAGCTTCGATACGTTCAGCCACAGGAAGAGCATCGTGAACAAGGCAACCTGGCTGGACGTGCCATTCCGCTATGCCCCTTATGCAAGCTGGAAGCACAAGTTCGTGCGCATGTTTGTGCATTAGAATCAGATAAGGATGAATTTATGTCCGCACGGGCCCGTAGACTTCTCGATAAGGTCAAACGCTGGTTTATCCGGCCGTTAGAGGAGTTGCCATGTACGAGCCTTCACGTGTTCTTCTGTCGTTTCATATCGTAGGATTTCAATATGCCGACGGTGCTTTGGTCCTAGGCGATCTTAAAGCGGGCGATAAACTGACGCTGTGTGCCGAGCACGATAATCCCCATGATCCCGAGGCGGTTGCGATCTATTACGGCAACACCAAGCTTGGCTATGTTCCGGGAAACGAGGTCGGCCCGCTGTCCTTGATGATGTATTACGGCCACGAGGATGTGTTTGAGGCCCGCGTACAACAGGTTGCCCCCGAGCGCAGCCCGTGGCATCAGGTGCGCGTTGGCCTCTATGTGGTGGATGCTCGCTAGTCGGCAATGGAGGCTGCCATGTTTGATGACGATGACCTGTTCGATCTGACAGATGACCCGTTTGAGTGGGATATGCTACTTGATGACGATGAGTTGGAGCAGGACCGCAAAAAGCAAAAGGATAAGAACACTCCGGGAAAAGATTCGAATAAAAAGGACAAGCGCCGCCGCGGACTGTTCGGCGGGCTCTTTGGATAACCGCCGCATCGCTACGTCTGTATACTTAGCACGAGTTGAACGCGTTGCGAAATGAGGGCATAGACGATGATGTGGTTTACCGCCGACCTGCACCTGGGCGATACGAATATCTTGCACGATATGGATCGACCGTTTGATTCGGTCGAGGAGATGAACCGCAAGGTCATCGACGCCATCAATGAGCGCGTGGCTGCGGACGACCGCCTCTATATTCTGGGTGACTTTACCTATCGTTTGCCCCTGGCGGAGGCGGTGCGCCTGCGCGAGCGCATCGAATGTCAGAACATAACGCTCATTCGTGGCAATCATGACGGTGACTGGGAAGATCCAGCTTCGCCTCAAATCTGGGATGACGTGCGCGATTACCTGGAGATTGCCCCCGGCTATGCCAAGGGGCATCGCCTGGTGATGAGCCACTACCCTATGCTCAGCTGGAATGGCAAGGCGCGTGGTGCCATCATGCTACACGGGCATATCCACAGCAGAGGGGACCGTACCAACGCGCGCAACCGCGATCGCGAGCGCCCTATCTTTCGCTACGATGTCGGTTTTGATGCCAACGATTACAAGCCCGTGAGCCGTGACCAGATCCTCGGCTTTTTTGGGCTGTAATTCTCGAATCACCACAAAGGGAACAGGCGCCTTTGTGGTGATTCTGGCGCCGTTGCCATTATGGCAGCGGCGTCTTTTTTGTCCGCGCGGCGCGGTAGAGTGTAGGCGGTTGAAATTTGCGTCCATCGAGGAGCTGCTATGAACGAGATCAAGTGCCCGCATTGCGGCGAAGTTTTTAAGGTCGACGCGTCCGGCTATGCGGATATCGTCAAGCAAGTGCGCAATGCCGAGTTTTCGCGCGACCTTGATGAGCGCGTGAAGGCGGTCCAGCGCGAGGGCGAGCAGGCACTGGAGCTTGAGCGCTCGCGTTCGACGGCTGCCTTGCAAAAGGCAGAGTCTCAGCGCAATGCCCAGCTTGTCGAGCAGAAGAACGCCGCGGAGCAGAAGCTGGCACAAGAGGTTGCCAAGCGCGACGCTGAGCTTGCCGAGCTGCGCGCCAAGCTCGAGAGCGCTGTCACAGAACGCGAGAGCGCAAGTCAGCGCGCGGCGGTTGAGGCCCGTGCCGATGCTCAAAAGGAAAACGCTGAGCTTCAGCGAGAAATCGACAATTTGCGTGCGCAGCTGGAGCGCAAAGATGACGAAGCCAAGCTCGTCGAGTCGGCGGCGCGCAATGCTGCTCAAAACGATTTGGCTGCACGTGATGCTCAGATTGCCGAGCTGCGGGCCAGGCTTGCCGCGGCGGACAAGGCCCAGGAGATGGCGCTTGCCGCCGCCGCGGCAGAGTCGAAGCGTGAGCTCGATACCGCTCGCAGCGAGGCCGAGCGCGCGCTTGCTGACTACCGTGCGCAGGTACAAGAGAAGTTTTCCGCCGAAAAGGCTCAGTCTGAGCAAGAGGCCGAGGGTCTGCGTGCCCAGCTGCGTGAGCAGGAGCTGATGGCAAAAATGAACCTGTCGGAGGCGGTCGCCGCGGCGGAGCGAGAGCGCGATGAGGCACGTGCCAAGCTGACGAGCGAGTTGGCGGTGCGCGATTCTCGCGAGGAGCAGGCCAAGGCGGCACACGAGCTCGAGCTTGCGCAGGCCAAGCGTGCGAGCGATGACCTGATTCGCTACAAGGATGAAGAGATTGAGCGCCTTAAGGACATGAAGGTCCGCCTGTCCACCAAGATGGTGGGCGAGTCGCTCGAGCAGCACTGCGAGACCGAGTTCAACCGTCTGCGCATGACGGCATTTCCTAACGCGTACTTCGAGAAGGATAACGATGCATCCGAGGGTACCAAGGGCGACTTTATCTTCCGCGAGTGCGACGCGAGCGGCAACGAGGTCATTTCGATTATGTTCGAGATGAAAAACGAGAACGACGAGACCGCGACCAAGCACAAAAACGAGGACTTCTTTAAGAAACTCGATCACGATCGTCGCCAGAAAGGCTGTGAGTACGCGGTGCTCTGCACGCTGCTCGAGCCCGAGAGCGAGCTCTATAACGCGGGAATTGTGGACGTGAGCTATCGCTATGAGAAGATGTACGTGATTCGCCCACAGTTTTTCATCCCCATGATTACGCTTCTTCGCAACGCCGCCATGGGTTCGCTTCGCTATAAGCAGGAGCTGGCGGAGTACAAACAGCAGAATATCGACGTCACGAACTTCGAAGCCAAGATGGAGAAGTTCAAGAATGATTTCGGTCGCAACTACGAGATCGCGAGCCGCAAGTTCCAAACGGCGATCGATGAGATTGACAAGACGATTAGCCATCTGCAGAAAACCAAGGAGGCGTTGCTGTCCTCCGAGAACAATCTGCGCCTAGCCAACAAGAAAGCCGACGATCTTACCATTCGCAAGCTCACGTGGGGCAACAAGACCATGAAGGCAGCGTTTGACGAGGCGCGCGGGGCCGCGCCAGAGACAAACGATGAGCCCGCCGAGGCGGATTCGTATGAGGTCGAAGATGCCGAGTAAGGCATAGCAGATAGTGCAAAAGCGGGGCCGCTGACGATATTGCCAACGGCCCCGCTTTGTTTCGTTCCAGTATGTTCGGCTAGTTCTCGAGCAGGTCCTCGATAAAGCCGACGCGGTAGTTTTTGAAGATGACCTCGCCGCCGTCTTGCGTGGCGTCCAGATCGACATCGCCCATGATGCCAAAGTCGTGGTCGCCACCCTCGTCGGCAAAGATCTGGTGCACGCGCCATACGTGCGCGGTCTTCTCGTCGGACTCGTCGATGGAAAACATCGCGGCGCTGCGGGCATCTCCGTCGGTGAGGATTTCCTCGTGCTGCTCGTGGTAAGCGTCGAGTGCTTTTTGCCAGCGGATCTCGCTCATGCCCCAGTCGTCGTCGAGCTCGCCAAGGTCGCGAACGTGCTCGCGGGCGGCAAGGGTCACGCGGCGGAAGAGCGCATTGCGCACCAGCAGCGTGCAGCCGCGGCGGTCCGCCACGACCTCGTCGATGCCCTGTGGCGGCGCGGAATCGAGGGCTGCCGGGTTGCCGGCGTTCTCCCACTCGTCCACCAGGCTCGAGTCGACCGAGCGCACCACAAAGCCCAGCCACGAGATAATGTCGCGCAGGCGCTCGTCGCGCTTCTCGATGGGTACGGTGCGGTCGAGAGAACGGTAAGCCTCTGCCAGGTAGCGCAGCAAAATGCCCTCGGAGCGGGCGATGCCGAGCTTTTGAATGTAGCCCTTAAAATCGCTCGCGCTTTCCAGCATATCGCGCAGGACGCTCTTGGGAGAGAGCTGGTAGTCGTTTGCCCAGGGTACTTCCTGGCAGTACTTGTCAAAAGCGGCGTCGAGCAAATCCTCGAGCGGCTTTTCGTACGTGACGTCCTGAATGCGCTCTAGGCGCTCCTCGTATTCGACGCCATCGGCCTTCATTTCGGCCATGGCGCGATCGCGTGTGGCGCGCTCCTGGGCGCGGAGCACCTGCTTGGGGTCCTCGAGCGTGGCCTCGACCATGCTGATAAGGTCCATGGTATAGGTCTCGCTCTCGGGATCGAGCAGCTCCAATGCGGCAAGCAAGAACGGCGAGAGCGGCTGGTCGAGCGCGAAGTCCTCGGGCAGATCGACCGTCAGCGCATAGTCGATGTCTGGTGTGGCATCGGCCGGGGCGTCGGGTGCGGGCGGCACCTCGGTGCGCACGACGACGCCGGAATCGATGAGCGTGGCGAAGATTTCGTCGGCGCGAACCTCGAGCTTAGCCTTTTCCTCGGGAGTCTGCAGGCTCGTCTCGATGAGGTCGTGTACGCGGGCGCGGGCATCGCCGCCTTGCTCGACCACGCTAATCACCATGGAGTGTGTGATGCGCAGACGCGGTTTGAGCGTCTCGGGCTGCGTCTCGATCAGGCGCTCAAAGGTCTGCTTGTTCCAGGTGACAAAGCCCTCGGGGGCCTTTTTCTTTTTAATCTTACGGAGTTTTTTGGGGTCATCGCCCGCTTTGGCCATAAGCTTGGCATTCTCGATCTCGTGCTCGGGTGCCTCGGCGATCACCATGCCCTCGGTATCGAAGCCCGAGCGGCCGGCGCGACCGGCTATTTGATGGAACTCGCGGGCGCGCAGACGACGCATCTTGTAGCCATCGAACTTGGTGAGCGCGGTGAGCACCACGGTGTGGATGGGTACGTTGATGCCGACGCCGAGCGTATCGGTGCCGCAGATGACGGGCAGCAGGCCCTGCTGTGCCAACCGTTCGACCAGCAGACGATAGCGCGGCAACATGCCGGCATGGTGCACGCCGACGCCGCATCCAAGCAGACGTTTGAGAATCTTGCCAAAGGCCGTGGAGAAGCTCGTCCCCTTTGCCGCTTCTTTGATGGCCTCGCGCTGCTCCTTGCTGGCGATGCCAAAATTGGCGAGCGACTGCGCCGTCGCAAGGGCGGCATCCTGGCTAAAGTGCACGATATAGAGCGGGGCCTCGCCGCGGCGCATGGCGAGCTCGACCGTGCCCTCGAGGGAGGTCGTCACATAGTCGTAGCTCAGCGGAACAGGACGCGGGGCATCGACAACCAAGTCGCAAGCAGCGCCGGTGTGCTCCTCGAGAGAGGCGGCGATGGCAGTGACATCGCCGAGCGTGGCGCTCATGAGCATAAACTGCGTGTGGGGCAGGGTGAGCAGCGGCACCTGCCAGGCCCAACCACGATCGGGGTCGGCAAAGTAGTGGAACTCGTCCATGGCGACGCAGCCCACATCGGCATCTTCGCCCTCGCGCAGCGCGTCGTTAGCAAGGATCTCTGCCGTGCAGCAGATGACGGGCGCTTTGGTATTGATATGCGTATCGCCGGTGATCATACCGACGTTATCGCGGCCGAGCACCTGTACCAGGTCGAAGAACTTTTCGCTGACCAAGGCCTTGATGGGGGCCGTGTAATAGCAGCGCTTGCCCTGCGCCATGCCCATAAAGAGCATTCCCAGCGCGACGAGCGATTTGCCCGATCCGGTCGGTGTGCCCAAAATGACGTGATCGCCGGCAGCCAGGTCCATGAGGGCCTCTTCCTGGTGGTCCCACAGCTCAATACCGCGATTGCTCGTCCATTCAAAGAAGCGCTCGAAGGCCTGGTCGGGCGTGAGCCATGGTTCGGGCTCGCTGCGGTCTTCGGGCTCCCACCAGGTGGGGGAGAGCGCGCCGAGCGAACCGAACTCTGCCTCGGTTCCCGTGCCGCCCGAGAATGAGCTGGCGGCCCCGGCGCCGGAGACGGTGCTGGCGACGGTATCTGTCGTAGTCTGTGCCATGTGGTTGCTTTCTCTCGCGATTGTCCGCCAACTATTATGGCGTAGCGTCGCATCGATGCGTTCGCAGGCAAGAAAATGCAGGAAATGGGCGTTCTGCCCAGCCGTTTAGTGTAGTCGCTAGCCAAGTGAGTAGACTATTTGCGATATTGCGAGCACATGGCTTTTGCGTAAGGGCTCTACCTGCGGTTTTAGTTTTCGTTATGCGGGCTGTGCTTGGCTATTGCAAAAAAGTCTACTCACTTAGGTTTGAGGGCCGTTCGCTGGCGCCTATTTGTGCTTGTTTGCCGACGCCGCGACCATCAGAAGCCCCTAGGACTCCTGCGGTAAGCGCTTCTTGCCTTTGCGAGCACGGTTTCTAAAGTTCTCGACGGCTTCTTCCATGCCCAGGGGTACATAGGTGAGCTCATCGAGGTTATCGGGCAGGTAGCAGGCAAGGCTTTGCTCCTGCGCGCGTCCTACTGTGAGCTGTTCGTCGGTTGGCTGCGCTCCGGGCATGGCGCAAATGCCATAGACGACGGCACCCATCTCTCGCGTGCGGCATTCATATTCGGTCTCGGGATGCTCGGGATGGTCGCGGCGGACGTCATCACTTACCCAAAGCGTGTCGTAGCCCGCCGCGGCAAACTGTCCCAGGGCGTAGTCGCGCAATGGCTTGCTGTCGGTGCGCAGCGTAACGGTGGCGCCGTCTGAAAAGAGCGGGCGGTAGAGCATCAGATGGTCGACATGGACGAGTCGTTTTTTGGCGTACTTGGCCTTGGGCTGCGGCGTGGGAAAGTTGATGGTGATGGCATCGAGCTCGCCTGCGGCAAACAGCCGTGGCAGTGATGTGGCGCCTCGGGGCAGGACAAGTGCGTTGGTCAGCTCCTGCTCGCAGATTTTCTGTGCGGCATAGGCGATGCAGATAGGCTCCTGGTCCATGCCGATAAAGAGCGTGTTTGGCTCGCGGGCCGCGCGCTCTACAAGGTACGTTCCCTTGCCACAACCAAGATCCAGGTGAAGGTGCTCAAAAGGCTTGCTGCCAACTGGCGCGCAAGCCGCGCGCCAATCTCCGACATAGGCCTCGGGGTTCGTCTCAATCGCATCGGCGTAGCGCTCCAGGCGCTCCTCGAGCACAAAGTTCTTAGGCGTGCGGACGTGGACGGCTCCCATGAGGCTCCTTGGTCATAAGTATGGAACGCATAGCTGCGCGTTCCGTCAATGGTTTGAAAAAGGGTGGACATAGTTTGCCCGAAAGATGTGGTGCGGTCCGGCGGCGAGTCGTCGGTGCCTACAGGCGCTTGAGAATCACATAGCGGTTGAGCTCGCCGCTGCGACCGTCGGCATGGAAGCGCTCAAGCTCGCGTACGGGAACCTCGCCACTCTTGTAGAACGTACGTACGCCGCGCACCAGGTCGGTGATCTGCTGATCGTCAAAGTGATGGCAATAGCGGTAGGCGTGGCGGTCGTTTTGCCAGCCAATGAGGTGGTCGCCGGCTTCAAACTGCGCGGAATCGTAACCCTCAAACGGCGGGGTGAGTTCGGCGCGGGCTTCGGCTCGAACGGCCTTGCGCGCCATGCGCTCATCGTTCATAAACTCCCAAAAGCTGATGGCGATGATGCCGCCTGGGCGCGTCTGACGTACCAGGGCGTCGAGCACGCGTACGCGGTACTCGCACGACGGCACGTGGTGCATAAAGCCAAAGCAGACCGAGATGTCGGCGAGCGGGGCGTCGAAAAGCACGTCGGGTGTCTCGGCGGGGTTGAGCTTCATCAGGGCGTCGAGCACGTCGAGCTCCTGGAAGTGTAGGTTGGGAATGCGCAGCGCGTGGCCATGGGCATCGATGGCCAGGTCTTGGCACGAGTCGACGCCATAGAACTCAAACGGGCAGCTGGCATCTGCCGAGGGGTTTGCCCCGTCGACGCCCTTGGCGGCAAGTGCGCCGCCGGCGGCAAAGTTCTCAAAGCGCATATTTCCGCAGGCAAGATCGAAGACGCGGACGGGATGCTCGATCGTGGCCACGTCGAGCTGCTCGAGCGCGATGTCCATAGTGCGCACCCAGCCGGGCCACGGGGCCTGGCGCGTATCGGAAAAGGAGGCGGAGTGCTCGCGATAGAACGTATTGTTGAGCTGGATGAGCGATGAGGCGAAATCGCGGTTCACGGCGCGGAACTCCCTCCGTTGGCGGTGCGGAATAAACAGTACGACCATACTACCGTTAACGCCGCAACGGGGACAACCGAGCCGCGGGTCATTGCTTTGTTTGGACACATTTCCGCAGCTCATATGCACCCGCAACCGCCGGTTGTCAAAAATCTCACTAGAATAGGTGGCGTGCTTTTGGCGGTGGCGGATACATTTTTAACTGTGCAAGGCGCCTTAAGAACAAAAACGGTCCGGCGGCACGGCTGGCATCACATAGGAGGAACCATGAATGTAGAAACTGCGCAGCGGCTCGCCGACCTTCGTCGCAGCAAGGGTTTTAGTCAAGAGGGGCTGGCGCGAAAGATGGGCCTGTCGCGTCAGGCGGTCAGTAAATGGGAGCGTGCGGAGAGTTCGCCCGATACCGAGAACCTGATCTCGCTCGCCAAACTCTATGGCGTGAGTTTGGACGAGCTCCTCAATCCGAGCGATGAGATCGAGGACGATATCGAGTTTGAGAACGAGGACCGCGCCCGTCAGCGCGAGGCCGAGGCGGCAGAGCGCGCCCGCACCCATGAGGCCGCGGCACGCGCCACCGAGGCGGCAACGCAGGCAAGTGACGCGGCAGCCAAGGCGGCGCAGGCGGCAAGCTGGAGTGCACAGGCCGCCAATGCCGCTACGGCGCAGGTGACGGGTGCCGGCGCGGCCGGCCCGACTCCGGTGAAGGGTCCGTTCCAGTCGTTCCCGTACTGGGCCGTGTGCTGGCTGCTGTTCTTTTTGCTGATGTTCCTGTTTGGCGCCGGCCCCTTTGCCGCGCTGATTTTCTTCACGATTCCCATCTATCACTGGGTGGCACGTGCGCTCGATGGCGATTGGGCGCGCGGGGATATTCAGGTTGGTCCGGCGCCGGCGGTCGCTAGGACTAAGGGGGAGGACGTTTCCACAGCGGTTGACGCTGACATGGCTGCCGCGACCACCGCTGAGTCGAGTGCCAAAGAAGGTGATGAATGATGAAGCTCTCGCATGAGTCTAAGAGGCGCTTGGGCATTGGCATCGGAGCGTTTGTGCTCATCATCGGGCTTGTCTTTGGCATTTCGCGGACATTGATTCATTTTGATGGTCCGTGGGATCTCGACGATGTTGTATCCGGCTTGTCTGGTATGGGCGATGCGTTTGACGAGGACGATTCCTTGAATAGCGGTAACTATTCCGCTCGGCCTCAACAGCTTTCGAGCGAAACGTTTGATGCCGACGCGTTCACATCACTTGACTTGGACGTGACGTCGGGCACGGTCGAGGTCAAACACGTCTCCGGCGGGCCGGTGCGCGTAATTGAAAGCGGTCGCGTGGCAACGGGGACCGTCGCCTTCGATGCGGCAACCAAAAATCTGGCCGAGGTTAAGGGTTCTACGCTCAAGATTCGCCAGTTCGATTGCGATGACGAGCGCGCCATTGACCGCACGGTTACCGTCGAACTGCCGCGCGAAGTTGCCGATAACATGGTGGGCATTACAGCGAATGTAGGAGCGGGCGATCTGACGGTCACGGACATTGCGTGTCATGACCTCAGCCTGACGTTGGACTCGGGAGACGTTGAGTTTGCGGGCACTGTAACCGACACCCTGAATGCCAAGGTCGGTTCGGGTGATGTGACGTTCGAGCTCTACCAGGCCCCCGCGAAGTCGATGGACGTAAGCGTGGACTCGGGCGATGTGGAGATAGCGGTTCCGAACTCTGCGGGCTTTAAGGCGAGTCTCACCGTGGGCAGCGGTGACTTCGAGAGCGATTTCCTTCCGCTTGGCTACGATGGCGAGACCATATTGAATCTTGAATTCGACAACGGTGATAAGTCTGCCACGTATCGTTTTAAGGTCGGTTCGGGTGACATGTCGTTTGATCCGGAGTGACATGCGGTTTTCGGAGATCGGTACATATAGGCATGCTCTTTGATGGAGGCGCCGGAGCCGTGACGGGTTCCGGCGCCTTTGCCTTTACAATGGGGTCATGGAACAGATTATCTTGAACATACTTGAGGCCCTGCGCCGCGGCGAGACCGTAGACGACAAGGCACTCGTCAAACTGATACATGCCGAGGCGCGCCGCGAGGGTGCCGACAAACGCGACCTGGCCAAGCGCCGTCTGCTGCCGTTCTACCAGCGGGTGAAGCGCGAGGAGCCGGCTCGGTGGGCTGGGTGGAATGTCGATGCCGAGCTGGAGCGTCAACTGCTGCAGGTGCTGCGTATGAAGCCGCGCCGAACGGCCTCGGGCGTGGCGACCATTACTGTCATTACCAAGCCGTGGCCGTGCTCGGGCGATTGCCTGTTTTGCCCCAACGACCTGCGCATGCCCAAGAGCTATCTGCACGCTGAGCCGGCGTGTGCCCGTGCGGAGCAAAACTGCTTCGACCCGTATCTGCAGGTGAGTGCCCGTTTGACGGCGCTTTCGCAGATGGGGCATGCGACCGATAAGATTGAGCTTATCGTGCTCGGCGGTACCTGGAGCGATTATCCGCGAGGGTATCAGACGTGGTTTATGTCGGAGCTCTTCCGCGCGCTCAATGACGATGCCGTGGCTGGTGTGGCGGCTAACCCCATGTTGGCGCGTCCGGGCATCAACCGTGCCGAGGCGGGGCGCCTGCTCGATGACGCTCCCGCCGATGCCCTGCCGCCGGTGGTAACAGAGCGCCGCGAGCGCTATCGAGTTGCCGGCATTGCGACAGACGAGGCCAAGCTCGCTGCCGGCGTTGCCGGCGAACAGGAGCGTGTGGATGCTGCCGTGGGATGCTATAACCGTGCGGTACGTCGTCTGTACGGCCCCGGCACGCCGTGGGGCGAGGTCACCGAGTGGCAGACGGCAACGATGGAGGAGCTTGAGCAGCGGCAACGCATCAACGAGACGGCGAAGCATCGCGTGGTGGGATTCGTTATCGAGACGCGCCCCGATGCCGTAACGCCGCAGGCCCTCACGCTCATCCGCCGCCTGGGCTGCACCAAGATTCAGATGGGTATCCAGAGCCTCGACCAGCACCTGCTCGATATCAACGAGCGTCGCATTTCGGTGGCGCAGATCGAGCGGGCGTTTTCGCTTGCGCGCCTGTTTGGCTTTAAGATCCATGCGCATTTTATGCTCAACTTGCTGGGCGCCACACCCGAGGGGGACAAGCGCGACTACGAGCGCTTTATGACCGAGGGGGCCTTTATGCCCGACGAGGTCAAGGTCTACCCGTGTGCGCTCATCGAGGGCTCGCGTCTGGTGGGCTGCTATGAGCGCGGCGAGTGGCGTCCCTATACCGAGGAAGAGCTGCTCGATGTGCTTGCCGACGACATCGTGGTGACGCCGGCGTTCTGCCGCATCAGTCGCATGATCCGCGACTTTAGTTCCGACGACATTATGGTGGGCAACAAGAAGCCCAACCTGCGTCAGCTCGTCGAGAATCGCTTGGCGGCTCGTGGAGAAGGCGCAGTGGTGCGCGAGATTCGCTATCGCGAGATCAGTACCGCGGGTGCCGACTTGGATGAGCTTTCTCTTGATGAGGAAGTGGCGTACGAGACGCCGGTGACTTACGAGCGCTTTTTGCAGTGGGTGACGCCGCGGGGCAAGATCGCGGGCTTTTTGCGGTTGTCGCTGCCCGACCATTCGTTTGTTGCCGCGCATGCGGACGAGTTGCCGACGACGCCGGACGAGGCGATGATTCGCGAGGTGCACGTGTATGGCATGGCGGCACGCGTGGGCGACCAGGGCCAGGCGGCGCAGCATCACGGGTTGGGGCGTTTGCTCGTAGAGCGTGCGTGCGAGATTGCCCGGGATGCCGGCTATGCGCGCATCAACGTGATCAGCGCGATCGGTACGCGCGAGTACTATCGCCATCTTGGTTTTTATGACCATGGCCTTTATCTGCAAAAGGAGCTCTAGATGAACAAGCCGAGTGTTTCTGCCGGCGTCGTTGCCGGCGTTGCTCTGGGAGCCGCGGCGCTTGGTGCGGCCGCTGTCGCTGTTCGTGCTGCCTGTCTGCAGGTTGCGCGAACCCGCAATGGGTTGGCGCGTGTGAAGCGCGTGCACGACGAGGGCGGCGACGAAGTCCGCGTATTGGTGCAAGGCGGCGTCTACCAAAGCGCGAGTTACGTTGGCGAGCGTTGGGCTGAGCCCGCCTTTGCGTACTATCGTGCGTTTGACGACGTGTTTGAGGCCGAGGATGCGATGCGCGACGTTTATGGTCACGGTATCAGCCGTATGCTCATGCTGGGTGGCGGCGGGTTTGCCTATCCCAAGTTTGCACTGATGTCGCACGAGGGTTTGCGCATGGACGTCATCGAGTATGACGGAGAGATTACGCGTCTGGCCCGCCGCTGGTTCTACCTAGACGAGCTGGAGCGCACGGCGGGCGATCGCCTGCGGGTGATAACCGCCGAGGCTCGTTCATATTTGGGCATTACGAGCGTGGGGCATCGTCGCTACGATGTGGTCGTGAGCGATTGCTTTGGCGGTGCCGAGCCCGTGCGCGAGCTGGCGACGGTTGAGGCGTTGCGTTTGGTGCGGGGTAGCTTGAACTCGGGCGGCATCTACGTGGCTAATATCGTGAGCTCGAACGAGGGGAACGATGTGACGTTCCTGCGCGACTGCGCTGCCACGGCACTCGAGGTGTTTGCCTATGCTTGGGTGGTCCCATGTGGCGATGCGGAGTTCGGTGGCGAGGAGAACTACCTGCTCATCGCCAGCGACGGCAACTACGCCTTTGCCGAAGCCGTGCCCTTCGATTCCGACTTCCTCGGCATCGCCCTCCACGACTAGCCTATTCGGGGTGGGCTTCTTTCGACCAGTCTTTTTGGGACGGGGCTCTTTTAGCTACCCCTGCCGTTAGTCAGCCAGACCGTTTGCGTTACCTGCCAGGGTAGCTAAAAGAGCCCCGTCCCAAAAAGACTGGTCTTAGGCGTGGTCGCGCCAGCCGAGAACGCGCTGCTTCATGTCTTCGATGTCGAGCACGCCTTCGGCAAAGCCCTTGCGCACGAGCTCTTCGGGAACAAACTCGTCGTAGCGGTCAAAGTAAGGCACCTCGCCAGGATAGACGAGCTCGATGGGATCGAAGTCCTTTTCGGCCTCGGCGGCGAGCACCTCAAAGAACGTCTCCTCGTCGGCCTTCATCTTAAACTGCATAAAGTACGGGCGTGACGAGTCGAGTCCGCGAAGGCCCAGTTCAGCGGCGCATTTGATTTTAAGCATGCGCTCGAGTGCTAGGAAGGCGTAGCTGCCCAACCAGGGGAAGAGCACCCAGGTGTCGCCACCCAGGTTGATGAGCGGCTTAGTTCCCGCGCCCGAAATCTCGGCGGTATGACGAGCCTGCGCCAAGCGAGCCCGTGCGTTACCCATAAGGTACGGATATACTGCGTGCTCAGTGAGCGCTTGGCGCATGCGCTCGAGCACATGCGTGTTAATGTCGCCGGGGCAGTCGCCAAAGTAGGCCGGCACCCGGCCCTTGACCTGCGTGGCAAAGACAGTGTGGCGCTTCCAGTCCACTTCCTCGACAATCCAGCAGTGTCCGGCGATGGCGATGCGCTCACCGGGCGGGGGCGGATTAACGATCGTGCCCAGCTCGGCCGATTCGCTCCGGACGGTAAACTCCTCGTTTTCCTGGAACACGGCGTAGAACTTAAAGTTGTTGATGATGCGCTCGCCCGCGAGACCCACGATGAGCCCGCCACCTTCGGTGACCTGGATATGGTCGATCTTAATGAGGTGACGTAGCAGCACACGGTAATCGTCTGCCGAGACACGGTGGAAATAGCTGAGCGTGAGCACGCGCTGGGCAAGTTCGGCCGGCGTGAGCTCGCCGGTGCTGGCGAGGGTCGACATAGTCTGGTGATAGAGCAGGCTGTAGGGGAGACGATCGAGCTCGGGTGGCTCGACCCACTTTTCCTCGCGATAGAGTTGTACGAGCGCGATACCCTGCAGGAGCTTCCAGGGAATGGTTTCGGGCATCATCGTGCGCGGCTCGGGCTCTTCCTCGCGCATGACAAACCACATCTCGGGCGGAAGATCGCGACGGCCTGTGCGCCCCATGCGCTGCAAAAAGGAGCTGACGGTAAACGGCGCGTCAATCTGGAAGGCGCGCTCCAGGCGGCCGATATCGATACCGAGCTCCAACGTAGAGGTGGTGACGGTTGTCTGCGTCTGCTCCTCGTCGCGCATGAGCTCCTCGGCCGTCTCGCGTAGCGATGCCGAAAGATTGCCGTGATGGATGAGAAAACGGTCGGGCTCGTGCCGGCTCTCGCAGTAGCTGCGCAGCATGGAGCACACGGCCTCTGCCTCCTCGCGCGAGTTGGCAAAGACCAGGCATTTGCGGCCGCGCGTATGCTCAAAGATATAGCCCATGCCGGGGTCGGCGTTGTCGGGCGCCGTGTCGGTGGGGTTGAGAAGCGCCTGCTCGGTCGCTCGTGGGATGTCGACTTCGCCCTCGGGGGCCGAGGAAGTGCGACGGTCTTTGGGAGCGGCCTTGTCCCGCGCCTGCTCACGACGTTGACGGTGTTCTTCCTGTGTAAGCTGTCCGCTGTGGCACATGTCTTGTCCGGATGCGGGCAGCGCCGCGGGCGCCGCCGTCTCAATACGCTCGCAAGCAAGCACCTCGGCTTCTTGTGGACCTGTGCCTACGAATCCTCGTTGCTGAGCCTGGGGGCCCGAGTTGTAGAAGTGCTCCATGGAGATGCGCCACACGCGGCGCGGTTCCTCAAAGCGGGGGATAACGCAGTCGCGCCCCGTTCCCTTCGAGAGAAAAGCGCCCGTGCGCTCGGGGTCGCCGATGGTGGCCGAAAGGCCAATGCGTCGGGGCTGTACGCCGGCCATGCGCGAGAGTCGCTCGATAAGGCAGAGCGTCTGCCCGCCACGGTCGCCGCGCATGAGCGAGTGGACCTCATCGATGACCACATAGCGTAGGTCGCAGAACATGCGCGGGATCGCCATGTGCTTATGGATTAAGAGCGCCTCGAGCGACTCGGGCGTAATCTGCAAGATGCCGCTTGGCTTTTTGATGAGCTTGGCCTTGTGCGACTGCGAGACATCGCCATGCCAGTGCCAGACGGGGATGTCGGCTTCTTCGCACAGGTCATTGAGACGGACGAACTGATCATTGATGAGCGCTTTGAGGGGGCCGATGTAGAGGGCGCCCACGCTCGCGGGCGGGTTCTCCCAAAATTCGGTCAGGATGGGAAAGAAGGCTGCCTCGGTTTTGCCGGAAGCCGTGGATGCCGTCAGGAGCACATTATCTTGCGTGTTAAAGATGGCATCAGCTGCCGCAACCTGGATAGAGCGCAAGCTCTCCCAATCGTGGGAGTAGATGAAGTCTTGGATAAACGGGGCGTAGCGGTCAAAGGCGTTCACGAGGCCTCCTTTCAAAAGCGAATCTCTCAACGCGGCGGGCAGTGGCTTGCTGCATTACTGCTTCAACGTTTGCCCAGATAGAGCCTGCCAAAATAAACCTGTCCCTTTTTGGCAGGTTAGATGGTGAATTCGGCGAAGTTACGGTCGCCGCCTGCGGTATCGGTGTCGCCTGTTGCGGCTGCCGGCGCCAGCGCGTCGCCGCCGACGCTTTGCAGCAGCTCGGCCACGTTGGCGTCGGGGTTTTGGCATAGGATGTCGAGCAACTCGATAAAGTCACGAATGACTTCACGCGGCGTCAGATGCGTGTCGGCTCCCACACGACCGAACTCGATCTTGAGGAAGTCCACCAAGTCGTTCTCGGTAAGCGTGGGCGTCCAGCCAAAGTAGCCGGCGTGAATTTGCATGAGTTTTTCGATGAGCACCAGTAGCTCCTCGTAGGTGAGCGGCTGCAGGCGGATGATGGGTGCGAGCATGTCCTTAAGGTCCTGGCGCGCAAAGCGACCCTGAGCGAGTCGGCTGCGCAGAGCCTCGTAGGAGAACACACCGCGGCGGCGGTCTTCGATGGAGGTTGGCGTGCCGCCCATGATCATGCCCAGGTACTGCGCCTTGCCCTGAAGTGTGTCGTTGTACATGGTCAGGATCTTCTCGTAGTTGTACTGGCGCGTGATGGCATTGGGAATCTTATACAGATTCACGAGCTCGTCGATGAGCACCAGCATGCCCTTGTAGCCGCTGCAAACCAAAAAACGCGCGATGAGTTTGACGTAGTCGTACCAGTCGTCATCGCTGATGATGGTCGAGGAGCCCAGCTCGGCGCGCGCCTCGCTCTTGGTGCGGTATTCGCCGCGGATCCATTTGGTCACGCGGCTCATGGTCTCTTCGTCGCCCCCGGATGCGGCCATGCGATAGCGGCGGAGCATGCGGGTGAAGTCGAAGCCGTGGACCATCTCCTCGAGCGGGGCCAGTTGGGCATTGACGACCGACTCGTCGACGTCGGCACATGAGGCGACCCAGCGATCTAGGATAAGGTTGAGCGCACCGCCCTCGGGGCGCGTCTTGGTCGATATATTGCGGATGAGCTCGCGGTAGGTGGCAAGGCCCTGTCCCTGACCGCCCTGCAGGCGGCGCTCGGGCGACAGGTCGGCATCAGCGACGACGAATCCCTCGCCCATGGCGTGCGTGCGGATGGTCTGGAGCAAAAAGCTCTTGCCGGCGCCGTAACGACCGACCAGAAAGCGGAAGCTCGCGCCACCGTCGGCGATGAGGCTCAGATCGGTGAGCAGGGCGCGGATCTCGACCTCGCGGCCTACGGTGATGTAAGGAAGGCCGATGCGCGGGACCACGCCGCCCTTGAGCGAGTTGAGAATGACGGCAGCGACGCGCTTGGGCACGCGAGGTGCTGCGGATGCGGTATCACTCATGGTCTAGGTATCCTCTCACGTCTGCTTCGTAGTCCTCGATAATCTGCGGCCCTGCCGCGCCAAATTCAATTACGGTGTCACCCACCAGGTCAAAGAGCGCCTCGTTGATGGTATCGACGAGCATGTCCTCGCTCTGCCCCGAGTGCGCCACTGCCGATGTCACTTGCGCTACGTTTTGCTCGAGCAGTGCGCGAAGGAAGGCATCTGCGGCGGGCGCGAGTTTGTTCGCAGCTTCGATGGGCGCGGACGTTACGGGTGCGGGCGCAGACACGAGGAGCGGTGCCACGACGCCAAACTCTTCGGTGGAGACGGTCGGCTCGTCGGGTTCGTCTTGCCGTATGGTCATCTCGCCAGGTTCGGCAGTCATGTCGGGCGCAGACTCGGTGTTCGGTTGCTCGATAAGCGTCGCCTCGACTTCCACAGGCGCGCCGTCCTCGCGTTCCTCGTCGATCAAAAGCGCTTCGCGCGTTTGCGCGGCGGCGCTCCGAATGTGTCCCAGCTGACTCAGATCGATATCGATCTTGACGGGCTGGTGTGCGGCGTCCCACGAAAGCCATGCCACAATCTCGTCATCGATAATCTTGGCCAGATATTTGGGGACCTTTTCTTCCTTAAGGGGATGGGCGGGGTCCAGCGCCTGGCGTAGGCGTTGGTCGCAGGCGCGCATCATTTCACCGAGCTTGCTGCTCTTTTGCCTGCTGCCGTGGATACGCATGCATTCCCAAAAGCCGTTTTGGCAACGGTAGATATGGATAGGATTCAGGCGGTATTCGCAGTCCTCGTGGCGCTCGGGCGCAAAGAATACGGCCGAGGCAAACATGGTGTAGGGCATGGCCGTCTCCTCCCCAAATAAACTCGCCACGATGCCGGTCTTTCGGTGCGTGTCATAGTAGCGCGCCATACGGACATACACGGCGCATGCCACGTGGCGCAGATCGCAGTGGTGGCTGCGGTCGAGCCGCGAGTTACTTAGGTTGTACGTGGAGAGGGCGTTGATGGCGGCCATGAGTCGTTCCTCGCGCACCTCATCGGGCGGAAGGGGGAGCGTGGGCTCGGAGATTTTGCGACGCTTAGGGGTCTGGCCGGACGGTGCCGGTGCTGGTACAAGGTCTCGTGCCGCGCGCCGCAGCTCGACAAGGGCGTTATCGAACATGACGGTTTTAGAGTCGCGAAGCAGCTTGGGGTCGAGCCCGTGGAACACGGCGTAATCCTGCAGCCACACGCGCGCAAACCGGTCGATGCCGGGCTCGAAGGCGCGATAGACATCCCAAAAGGCCTTGATCTTGTTAAAACCATCGAGCGGATTATCTACGCCAATGCCGCAAATCAGCTCATAGAGATACAGAAAGGCAAAGGACGTAGACGTTTCCTCGACGGTTCCGCGGCGCACTTGGGCACGCCAGGTAAAGTAGCCGCGCAACTGTCGATTGCTCATGGCATTGTAGGTGGGAAAGTACGACTTAAAGGTGCCGTTGTAGGGGCAGTCGTCCTCAAAGTCGGCCATCAGCAGGCCTTGGCGGTAGAAAAGCTCGGCTTCCGAAAGCCAACGACCCGCCCCGCCCTTGGGGTCATCCTGCCAGCGCGATATCTCGCGCATTTTGCGGTACTGGTCGGGGAGGAAATTCTGCATCTGTCGGCCGGTTTTGAGAATCGGCTCGTCTGCGTAGATTTCGTTTGAGAAGCGGGCGGACTGATGGGTCCGGGCCTCGGCCATAATGCGCTCGATGAGCATCTTGATGTCCTGGTCGGCCACCGCTTCTCCTCTCCTAACGCAGCTTCGGTGACCTCATATCATAGCACAGCATCAAACAGGTGTTCGAGATACTGCTGCGTAGATAGATTTAGAACAGGAGGGCGTAGATGACGGCGATGACGACGGAGGGGAGCATATTGGCCGTGCGGAAGGTCTGAGGACGGATGAGGTTGACGCCGACGCAGAAGATGAGCATGGAGCCTACGAGCGAAAGGCTGTCGAGGGCTGCCGTGGTCATGATGGGGGAGAGTGCGCCGGCAAACAGCGTGATCGTCCCCTGGAACACGGCGACGGGCAGGGCGGAGAAGATGCAGCCGCGGCCAAGCGAGGCCGTCATGGTGCAGACGATGATGCAGTCCAGTGCGCCCTTGAGGGCAAGCGTTGACCAGTCGCCGAGCAGGCCGTCCTGGATCGATCCCACAATGGCCATGGCGCCGATGCACACGGTGAGCGAAGTCGAGACAAAAGCGTTGGTGAACTCGTTATCGCCCTCACTGCCAGTCTTGCGCTTGAGCCATTCGCCAAGGTTCTCGATGGCGGCTTCCAAGTTGACGGCCTCGCCGATGAGCGAACCGAGCGCAAATGAGACGATGAGCATGGTGGCACCAGTGGTCGCCAGCGCCTTCCCATCGATAAGGAGCATCTTTTGCATGGTGCCGCCCAGGCCGATAAACAGGACGCACAGCCCCGATGCTTTCATGAGCGTGTCTTGGATGCGCGGTGTAATGAAGCGGCCGCCCGCTAATCCCAAAAGACCGCCCGCAACTAAAAGCACAACGTTGATGACTGTTCCCAAGCCCGGCATGAGCCCTCCTGTATTGATGCCAACGTGGCAATCGTAGCAGAACGAAATGCGAGGCACATCGCGACTCATCTAATACGTTATATAAGTGGTGTTAGGAATGATGCGCAGCATTTAAGCCTCAGGTGGTTGTCGGGACATAGGGATAGTAGTCAAAGCGCAGTGTCATAAGCCGCTGTGGGGATTCAATAGCCGCGGCGATGATATTGGCATCGCGGGCGCGATCAAACCCTTCGAGTTCGATCTGATACGAGACGTCTTGCATAATGTCCAGACGTCGCCAGGCTAGGAGTGTGTCACCATCGAATTCCAAGGTTTTGCCTCCGTCTGGGGCAACGGCGTATAGACGCAGTTTAGCGGTGGTTGCAGGGTCGACAACCGTGACCTTTTTAATTTCGTTTCGAGTATTCTTGGCGCCCAACAGGGTGAGCAGTGTTGGGGCCACGACCTCGCCCGATGGCAAAAAGACGACTTCGATGGACTCGGGAAATGCGATGATGGCCGACTTGCGGACGGGCTGATTGGCGGCGGCAACTTCGATGTTCGCAGCGTCGATGACCTCCGTGTGGTCGAGCGCGGCAAGCACGCAGCAGTTACCTTCATCGATTTCTTGAGGATCAGCAAGCCCCAGACTGTCCGCGAGCTCGGGATCGTTTGGATCGGTAGCGGGCTCATTCGGTGCTTCGAAAGAAGCTGGGACGCTGTTTGTCGGCGACGGCGTGTCGCCCGCACCTGCTTCTTTGTCCGCGCTCTCTTCTTGTGTGGTTGCGTTGATGGGTTCGTCGTTTGAGGGGAGCGTCTTGGCGTCAAGCGCGGAGGGGAGAATTCCGATGGCTCCGGATCCGTTCCACTCCATTTCGAGAAGCACCGGGTCGGCAAGAATGCGTTGCCTGCTTTGCGCGTGGGCATCGATTTCAATAGGGCCTGCCTCTATCCCTCGTGTAAGGCTGAGTGATCCGTCTGACTTCTCGAAATGAGCGTCTGTGTCTTTGGTGCTGACGGCGTAGAACAGCAGGGACGCTTCTCCCGCCGCGACGGCATCGGTGCCGGCTTTGGTCAGCTGCAACGATGCCGTGAATGAGAGGGTGGGCTGCGTGTCGTCTGCATTCGCGGCGGCGCAGCCCAGACATATACCGCCTCCTTTCTCAAAAAACGTATCGTCGAAGACGACCTTCGCTCCGTTCGCCGAGTCATCGACCGAAGCGATGTCGATGCGCAGCTCTAAATTGCATGGATCGCCATCTGCATCGAGCACAACCGAGCGCCACGTGCAGACGGCGCACCCCGCCTGGGAGCCGCTTGCCTTGTTCGAACGATTGATATCCACGACTATCGAGCCGTCCGTATTACGACGAAGGCATCCCGAGGTTGAGATCGTGGCCTGTGCGATCGAAAAACGCTTGCACGCAATGGCGCTCGACGGATTTGGGGCGGAACTTAGGGCTGCTGGTAAGGAGTCTGCCATGACGGGAGTCGCCCAAGCGGCGACAGGCGTTCCGGTTGCGAGCGCGCCGCAGAGTGCGACGACGGGCAAAAGGTTCTTCGATGCCATGGGGTCTCCTTAGCTAATTTAGTGCGGCCTGTCCATGTTTTGTTTCTGGCTGCGTTTGATGTGCAGACCGAGGCCGGCGGTTCCTGCGCCTGCTGCTGTGGCGCCTGCTGCCAAGAGCCATCGTCTGTCGCCTGTCTGCGCCAACGGTTCCTCGCGGTCGCCGCGGTCGAGCTCCGAGAGGTCGACCGTCACTTGCGTGGCGGCCTGCGCCTGTTCTTGCTGGGCAAAGGCCATGGCTGGCCCAAACGCTAGGATGCCGACGGCGGCGGCCAGGGCGACGGCCTTATGCCGTGTGCGCACCGGGCTCGACCGTCCAGGTGATCGTTGCAACCTGATCGCCTTCGCCGGTTGCGCGGAAGATGTCGCGCGTGACGCGGGCGACGTTTCCGCTTGTCTTGAGTTTAATTTTGTCCTTGCCGCCGGCAATGCCCTGGTAACCCATGTCGAAGGCTGCGTTCTTGGAAAGATCGAGGCCCGTCCCCTGCATTGCGGCGCTGGCGTTCTGGAGTGCGCCGTCGGGGCCGACCTTAAAGTCGATGGAGTTCTGCGCGGTTCCGGCCTTGGCGTCGGCGGCAATGGTCCAGGTGTTCATGG
Organism: Collinsella sp. AF37-9; assembly: GCF_003475115.1. Classification (NCBI taxonomy): domain Bacteria; kingdom Bacillati; phylum Actinomycetota; class Coriobacteriia; order Coriobacteriales; family Coriobacteriaceae; genus Collinsella; species Collinsella sp. AF37-9. The sequence goes on from NZ_QROQ01000002.1 coordinate 146,430, forward strand.
CGTCGATCTTCATGTTGGTGACATGGATGCCGTAGGCCGAATGATTGTCGATGTTGGTTGCGTCTTCTGAGGGGCCCTGAAGCGTGCCGTCGGCCTTGGCGACGAAGGGAATAACCGTCGGAACTTTGAACTCAACGTTGTCGATCTCGGTCCTGACCATTACTTTCGTGGTTCCAACGCGCCCGGCTGCCATAGCTGGCGTCGGGGCGGCGCCCATTGCGAGCGCGAGCGCGAGCCCTGCGCCCACGACGAGCGCTCTGGCTCCGTTCATGTTCCTGGTGATGTCCATGGTCGTTCCTTTCTATTCGCCGCGGGCCGTCCCCGCGATGATTGGACGAATGCTGGTGAATTGCGTGCGGTGCCGCGTCGGCCGGAAAGCTAGTTCTCGGCTTGCTCAACCCGTACCTTGACACGTGTCGGATTGCCGTGGCTGTCGAGGGTCTTTGCATCGAGTGCCTGGATCTCGATGTACGCCTCGCCTTCTTTGATGTCGCCGGCGGGGCACGTCTCGATTGTCTTGCCGGTCTCGACCACACCGGATTCGTACATGGTCTCGTCGTTTTGGATGACGCGGAATCGCTGGGGAAATTTATTGTCTTGGACGTTTTGCACGTTGACGCGCAGCTTGCCGTCCTCCTGCAGCTGAGCGACCGGCGCGACCGAAATCGTCATCATGTTGTCGCGGACGATGGCGTCGAGCTCATCTTGGATTTCCTGACGCGTTTTGCCCTCGGCCGTCGTGACCGAAGCGCCCGCCTCGGGTACGGGCTGCGACTGCCAAACGTATAGTCCTACGGCGACAAGGGCGCAGACGATGGCCAAGCAGGCAACGATGAGCTTCTTGCGACGACCCAGGTCTGCAAAGCGGGGCGGCTTCTTTGCGCTCATGCGGCATCCTTGGCGGTATAGATGCGCGCAAAGGTGGACGGGTCCGCTCCAAAGAGCATGTGAAGCATCAGGCGGCGCGAGTAGACGAGCTCTTCGAAGTCGGGAGGGAGCTCGATGTCGTGGATATGCGCGATATGGTGGGCGAGCGCCGAGAACGACTCGGGGTCGCAGATCACATCGGTGGTAACGTGGTAGACCGCCGTATCGGGGAATGCCTCTTCGTCGAAAGGCAGGAGATGGGGATCGTCGTCGACTTCGATGGCGATGCCGTACTGGGGCCAGTAATATGCCATGGGAACCTCCCTGCTTCTGGGGCCAAAACTTCTGTCGGTTTTGGCTGTCGATGCCGACGGTATCAGCCGCTACTTGACCAATTGCTGACCAAATGCTTGACGGATTGGTGTCTCCGCAGGTAAAAGGCGGCAAAAAATACTCCAACTTTTTTCGAGCGACAATCGAGCGGTCGGCGACGGCGGGGCGATATTTGTCAAAAGCATCGTCTGCCGAGGAAATCCAGCCGCTCGCCGAATTGCACGAACGTAAAAATCGCCAATTATGGAGACGGTCTCGAACACGTCGACGAAACGATGCGGTAACATCTCCCTGCAAACACTGTAGTTAGCTAAAGGGGGAATTCGCGTGTCTGCAACCATCAAACCCTTCACCGACGAGTTCGAAGAGTATGGCCGCGATGAATCTCGCGCATCGGGCGAAGCATCGAGCATCTCGTTTCCGACAACGGAAAACGAGGTCCGTGCCATTTTGGAAAAGCTCCATGCCGAGCGTGTCCCGGTAACGGTTCAGGGCGCCCGAACCGGCCTTGCCGCCGGTGCCGTGCCCCACGGCGGGCATATCCTCAATACTTCCCGTATGAATTGCTACTTGGGCCTTCGCCGCGATGAACAAGGCCAATTTTTGCTGCGCGTGGAGCCGGGCGTTGTGCTCTCGGAGCTGCGCAAGCAGCTGAGCAAGAAGATGCTGCCGACCGCTGGTTGGGACCAGGCATCGCTTAAGGCCTACGATGAGTTTCAAGAGGCCCCCGAGCAGTTCTTTCCCACCGATCCCACCGAGGCGTCTGCCTGTCTGGGCGGTATGGCGGCATGTAACGCCTCCGGTGCCCGCAGCTACGCCTACGGCCCCATGCGCCCACATATCACGGGACTCCACGTCGCGCTGGCTGATGGCGATTTGCTTGAGCTCCAGCGCGGCGAGGCTTTTGCCCAGGGCCGCCACCTGTCGCTCGTGACGGCAGCAGGCCGTGCACTCGAGCTCGATCTTCCCGACTACACCATGCCCAAGACCAAAAATGCTTCGGGCTATTTCGTTGCTGAAGATATGGATGCCATCGATCTGTTTATCGGCGCGTGTGGCACAATCGGCGTCATAACCGAGCTCGAGATTGCCCTGCAGGCGGCGCCTGCGGTCGTTTGGGGTGTGAGTTGCTTTTTCGATAGCGAGGACAAGGCGGTGTCCTTTACCGATTCCGTGCGCCCTGTCCTGTCCCATGCGGCTGCCATCGAGTACTTCGATGCTGGCGCCCTGGATATTCTACGTCGCCAGCGCGAGCAGTCGACGGCGTTTGCCTCGCTGCCGGCGCTCGACAAAGAGGCCAAGGTATGTGTCTACGTGGAGCTCGATTGCGATGACGAGGCCCAGGCGACCGAGGAACTGTACCACCTGGGGTGGGTACTAGAGCTTGCGGGCGGCAGCGACGATGCGACATGGGTCGCGCGCACCGAGGTCGATCGCGAGTGCCAGCGGTTCTTCCGCCACGCGGTGCCCGAGAGCGTCAGCATGCTTATCGATGAGCGCCGCCGCATGGATCCCACCATCACCAAGCTGGGCTCGGACATGTCGGTGCCCAACGCACGCTTGGGCGATGTCATCGGCCTTTATCGCCGCACGTTAGCCGAAAGTGGGCTTGAATCTGCTGCCTGGGGGCACATCGGTAACAACCATCTGCATGTGAACATCCTGCCGCGCGACGCGCAGGACTACCGTCGCGGTGGCGAGCTGTTTGCCCAGTGGGCTGCGGAGGTAACGGCTATGGGCGGTGCCGTTTCTGCCGAGCACGGCGTCGGCAAGATCAAGGCGGGCTTCTTAGAGACGATGTACGGTCACGAGGCCATGGTCGAGTCGGCGCGGCTCAAGCTCCAGCTCGATCCCGACGGGCAGCTGGGTCGCGGCAACCTGTTTTCGGAGAAGCTCTTGGATGAGCTCGTCCAGAAAGGGGGCGCGTGAAGATGAGCGATTTCCATATGGTGGTGTGCGTCAAGGCCGTGCCGGGCAGCACCGAGGTCAAGATGGACCCCAAGACCAATACCATCGTGCGCGATGGCAAGCAGGCGGTCATTAATCCCTTTGATGCGAGCGCTTTGGAATGCGCGCTGGCGCTGAAGGACGACTTTATCGGCTTTGGCATGGATGTGCGCGTGACGGTGGTGTCGATGGGCATCCCCGCGACCGAGTCGCTGCTGCGCGACTGCATCGCCCGAGGCGCCGATGACGCACTGCTGCTAACCGATCGCGCCTTTGCAGGTGCCGATACCCTGGCAACCGCCTATGCCCTTAAGTGCGGCATCGAGGCGCTCGACGAGGACTTCGACCTGCTCATCTGCGGCAAGATGGCGGTGGATGGCGATACGGCCCAGATTGGTCCCGAGCTTGCCGGTGCCTTTGAGATTCCCTGCGTGACCGACGTGAGCTGCGTGCAGAGCGCGGGCTTTACGACGTGTGGCTCGCTGGCGCTCGTTCACGGATGCGATGCCGGCGAGGAGACGGTGTGCCTGGAGATGCCGTGCGCGATGACGACTGCCAAGGAGATTGGCCAGTTGCGTATGCCGAGTATTGCCGGTATTCGCGCGGCAGAGGAGGCGGACGTGCGCGTGGTCAGTGCCGCCGACGTGAACGCCGACCCCGCGCGTTGCGGTCTTGCCGGGTCGCCGACACAGGTCGTGCGCTCGTTTGTGCCCGACCGTGACCAAACGTGCAAGGCCGTTGAGGGGACGGCGTCCGAGCAGGCGGTAGAACTTGCCAAGATTATCGAGGGGATGGCATAGATGAGCGGACTGATTATCGATAGCGAAGCCTGTATCGGCTGCGGTCGCTGCGTTCGCGCCTGTGCCTCGGGCGGCATCGTAGTGGAAGGCGAGCGACCCAACCGATGCGCCCACGTAACCGACGGCTGCATCCTATGCGGTGGGTGCGTCGACGCCTGCCCTGTCAACGCTATCTCGATCGAGCGTGACGAGGCCGCTGGTGCGGTGGACCTTGATGCATATCGAGACATTTGGGTCTTCGTGCAGACTGACGAGCGCGACGCCGTGGCTCCCGTGGCCTACGAGCTCATGGGCAAGGGGCGCGAGCTTGCCGATGCTCGCGGCTGCCGTCTGGTGGCACTGGTCGGTATGGGCCCCGAGGGTTCTCTCGGTGACCTGGAGCATCTGGTTTGCGCGGGCGCCGACGAAGTCCTGGCCTGTCGCGACGAGCGCCTGCGCCAAAACGATGCGGAGGTCTACGCCCACTTGATCTGCGATTTGGTAGCCGAACGCAAACCCGAGGCCATCCTATACGGTGCGACCGCTTTTGGCCGCGAACTGGCACCCGGCGTTGCCGTGCGCTTGCAGACGGGCCTTACGGCTGACTGCACCGTACTTTCGATGGATACGGAGACGGGACTGCTGCAACAGACGCGTCCGGCGTTTGGCGGCAACCTGATGGCCACCATCGTCTGCCCCAATCATCGTCCCCAGATGGCAACGGTTCGTCCCGGCATCTTTAAGGCACCCGACTTTGACTACGGCCGCTCCGGCACGATCACCCAGATATCACTTGCGGATGATGCTAAGGCTCGTGTCGAGATCTCGATTCCCGCCGAGGAGTGGAGGCAGCAGGCCTCGATCGCCGATGCCGAGCGCCTGGTCGTGGTGGGCCGCGGCATTGGCTCCAAGAAGAATCTGCCCCTGATGCGAAGGCTCGCCGAGGCTCTGGGAGCCGAGCTTGGTTGCACGCGACCTGTCGTGGAGGCCGGCTGGTTGGAGTATCGCCATCAGATTGGCCAGACCGGCGTATCGGTTTCGCCCAAGCTTCTCGTGAGTATCGGTGTTTCGGGCGCCATCCAGCATCTTGCCGGCATCGGTGGGGCGGAGTGCATTATCGCCATTAACGAGGACCCGGATGCCCCCATTTTCGGTGCTGCCCAGTACAAGGTTGTTGGGGACGCCGTCGAGGTCGTCGAGGAGCTGCTGGCCCAGCTTGAGCGCTAGGCGCGCGCCAGCCAGTTGCGCATCTCGTCCTTTAGGCGGCTCCAGGCTGCCTGCGTGGCGGGGTCGGTAAAGGGGCGCGTAATGCCAAAGGGCGCGTCGAGCAGGCGGTAGATATCGCCCTGCTCGCGCGCCAGCGCGCGGCTCGCTGGATAGACGAGCTCAAACATAAAGCAGATGAGTCCCACCAGGTAGTCCGCCGGCTCGTTGCGCTCGTCGCGCGCGACGCACCGATGCTCGTCAAAGGCGGCAAGTGTCGGCGACGAGAAACGGCTGCCGAGAAACGTCTTCTCGTCCACCTTGAGGATGGTGTCGACGGTGCTGTCGGCGATGGTGCGCATAATGTCGATTTTGTCGCCATCGCGCACGATATCGCAGAAGCGCTGTGTACGCTCGTTGAGTTGTGCCGGTAGACGAAAGTCGCTGTGATAGGCGATGCTCGCGCGGATGAGCTCGTCGTGCTCGTCGGCCTCGATAAAATCTCGGATGCTTGTTGTGGCGGGCGCGTCGTCGGGGTTCTCGCCAAAGAGGACCCCGACGCCCAACGCTGCATGGCTCATACTCTCGGCGTCCTTAAAGGTGTCCCAGCGCCGCAGCTGCTCAAAGCGGCCCATATCGTGTAACAGGCCGCAAAGCCAGGCCAGGTCAATATCCTCTGTCGACCAGCCCTGCTCGCGCGCTACGGCATCGCATGCCTCGGCCACATGGTACGTATGCTCGATTTTGAGCGCGATGCGTGGGCTGGTGGCGTCGTAGGCATCGGTGTAGCTTTTGAAGGCCGCGCGCGCCCGGTCTCGATCGATAGCTGTCATAATGACTTCCTAAAAAGTTGTGTCTTTCGATCCGGTGGCAATTGTAGGTGAACTCGGTTGCTGTCGGATGATGATTCTGCCGTGTCGCTACATGCGGCTCGGAGACTTTGTCAGGATGAGAAGCGTATGGTGCTCAAAATCGTTAGAACCGTCTGGCCAGTGATGCTTACCTATGTTGCAATAGGCGCGCCGTGCGGAATGATCATGGGGCAGACGGGAATGGAACCCTGGATGGTCTTTGCCCTGAGCAGCACGTTTGTGACGGGCAGCGGCCAGTTTATGATCTGCAACCTGTGGCTGGCGGGCGTGCCTGCAGCATCGATCGTCGCGAGCGTTGCTGCCATCTCCTCGCGCTTTGCGCTTTATTCGGCATCGATCGCACCCCATCTGGCGGGCGCCTCGAAGCGTCAGACGCTGGCTGTTGCCGCGACGCTCACCGAGGAGGCATACGGCATCTCGCTTGCCAAGCTGGTTGAGGGGGAGGATTGGGGCCCGCGCGAATCCTTCGTGCTCAACGTGATCCTCATCGCGACATGGGGCGCTTCGTGCACGATGGGTGCCATCGCCGGTGCCGTTGCCGATGTTCCCACCGCTATTGCGAGTTTCGCCTGCACCTCGCTCTTTATCTGCCTGCTCTTTTCGCAGCGGCTGTCGCGCGGCAACGTTGTCGCGGCGGTTTCGGGCGCGGTGTCCGTCGCCGTATGCAAGTTCTTGGGCCTCGTGAATATTGCCGTGCCGGCAAGCGTCGTGGTCGGCATTACCATTGCGCTGGCGTGCGATGCTGTATTTGACGGAAGAGGTGCCCGCGATGCCCGTTAACGAGTTCTTGGTTCTGTGGCTGTCGTCGTGGGCTGCTATCGCGTTCTTTCGCATCGCGCCGGCGTTCGCCTTGCGCGGGCGGACCCTGTCGCCCCGCATTACCGAGGCCCTGGGCTATATCCCGCCCGCCGCCTTTGCCGCGCTGGTCGCCAACGACTTGGTGAGTCCCGGCGCGTTCGACGCGGGGCTCTGGCCTGCCTTGGTTCCCTGGATTGCGGCCGCCGGCGTCGTGGTCGTGGCGGTCAAGACAAAATCGATGCTGTGGTGCTGCGTCTCGGGCATCGTACTCTATATCGTCTTGAGCCTTATATAGGGGTGGCGTCGCGGGCGCCGAATCTCGTTCCATCCCAACTTGTCGAATTTTTCACCGAGCTGGTCTATTTCTTCTGGTACCATGGTCAAACTTTACTGTAGCAAAGCGTGACGTGGGCTTTTGTACCCCGTCAGCGGAAATGGGGGTTTCATGGCACAGGAAGCGAACGCCAACGAGCAAAAGAAATTCAAGGTCCCGCGCATCCCGGGCGACATCATGATCTATCCGATGATCGTCGGTCTTTTGCTCAACACCTTCTGCCCGCAGGTTTTTGAGATCGGCGGCTTCTTTACGGCTGCCTGCCGCGGTGGCTCCAATACCATCGTCGCCGCGATCCTGCTGTTTGTGGGCGCCGGCATCAGCTTTAAGTCCACGCCGGGTGCCATCAAGACCGGCATCGTCGTGCTGATCCCCAAGCTGGTCGTCGCAGCGGCTCTCGGCCTGGGCGTGGCATATTTCTTTAACGACAACTTCCTGGGTCTGAGTTCCGTGTCTATCATCGGCGGCATCACGTTTTGCAACATGGCGCTCTATACGGGCATCATGGGCGAGTTTGGCGATGAGTCCGAGCAGGGCGCCGTCGGTATCCTGTTCTTTACGGCCGGCCCTGCCGTCACGATGATCATCCTCGGTGTTTCCGGCCTCGCCAACATTCCCATTGGCACCATTATCGGCTCCATCTTGCCACTCGTTATTGGCATGGTTCTGGGCAACCTGTTCCCGTTTATCAAGAACCTGCTGGTCCCCGGCGCCAATCCCGCGATCGCTGTCATCGGTTTTCAGCTCGGTGCGTCCATGAGCCTATCGAGCTTTATCACCGGCGGTATTTCCGGCATCTTGCTGGGCCTTGTCACGCTGTTTGTCGTCGGTCCCATCACCTTTGCGTTTGAGCGTCTGTGCGGCGGCAATGGCAAGGCCGCTGTGGCTTGCTCCACCATTGCCGGCACGGCTATGACCACACCGGTTGCCCTCGCCGAGGTCGCACCGCGCTACGCCGAGCTTGCGCCCACCGCGTACGCTCAGATCGCCACCGCCGTTATCATCACGGCGATCATGGCTCCGATTCTGACTGGCTGGGTCGACAAGAAGTTCTGCCAAGGCAAGGAGGATCTGCCGCCTGTCGGTGTCGAGGCCATCGAGGAGGCTGTCGCGACTGACATCGATGGCGAGTAGCAATCGATACCCATCAATGATGCCGGCGTGTGCAATTCGCGCCGTATGGGCGCCCGAACAGAAACTGTTTTGCAGTGATGTTCGGGCGCTCTGCTATTATCCCCTTTACCCCTGCGGAGTAAAGGGGTGTTTATTGCCCTGATTCGAATTGGGCGATTCTGACCACTTGGATATTGAAGGGATGGCGCTAGTGGTTAAGGCACTCAAGATTGAGATATTCGTGCTATGCATGATTGTTCTTATCGGGCTTGCCGTACGAAGCCGTCGCTCCCTGTTCTCGAGCACCCAGCAGCTTTTGTTTAGCATGCTGGGCTACACGTCTGCTGCGTACATATTATTCGATATGATCTGGACGCTTTCGGACGGTGTGGACGGCACGTTGGGCATTGCTGCCAACTGGATTTCCAACGCGGTTTCGTTTTCGCTCTTTGCTATCGCGTGTCTCATTTGGTTTATCTATTCCGAGACGGTGCAGGGTTCTCGCCTTTTGACCTCGCGCTATAGGGTGGTGCTTGTAGCGTTGCCTACGGCTCTGGTGGTCGTGCTGGCGTTTACCAGTTACTGGACGCAAGCCCTGTTCTATATCGATTCGCAGGGCGTGTATCGTCGCGGCTTTGCCTATATGATCCAGCCCATCGTCAGCTACTGTTACGTTATACATACGTCCCTGCATGCATTTGTGCAATCTCGCAGGGTCGAGAGCCTGCAGACGAAGGCCATCTATCGAACCTTGGCATTTTTCGCCATTCCGGCCCTGGTGGGCGGTACCTTTCAGGTCGTATACTCGGTGCCCGGCCTTTGTGTCGGCATAATGATTAGCATGTTGCTGCTCTACATCATCTACCAGGAGCAGCTCATCTCGACCGACCCGTTGACTGGACTTAACAATCGCAACCGTTTTGAGACCTATATGCTGTCGCTCTTCTCAAATGTGGATCAGGCCGAAGATGTATATCTGCTTATGATGGACGCCGACGGCTTTAAGCAGATTAACGATCTCTATGGGTATGTGGAGGGCGACCACGCTCTTCAGGTTGTTGCGACGGCGCTCAAGGATGCCTGTTCGCCGGCTGGTGGCTTTATCGCACGTTATGGCGGCGATGAGTTCGTGGTGCTCCAAAAGGCAGCGGCGGAACAGGACATCATGCGTCTGTGCGCGGCAATCAACGATGAACTCGCACGCGCCGAGGTGCCGTATCTGTTGCGGATGTCCATCGGCTATGCACGGGTCGGTGATGGTGTCGATACCTGGCAAGATTTGCTTCGCGCCGCCGACGCGGAGCTCTACCGCGTAAAGTACGAGAAGAAGAAAGCTGGCGTCCAGATACGCTAGAAATAGGGGCGCACGCTTGCGTGCATGGTGGCCCTCGGCTCTCCGATGTATTCCATTAAACTAAAGTATGTGAATCCCCTCTGCTAAATAAGGGCAGTTCGCTAGGCCTTTTTAGGCCTGTTGACGATGATGATGCCGCCGCAGACCAACAGCAGGGCGACTATAACGGTAACGGGGCTCGTGCCGGCGCCCTCGCCGAGCAGCAGCGCACTCAACAGCACACCAAAGACGGGGTTCATAAACCCAAAGACCGAGACGCGGCTGACGGGGTTGACGGCAAGCAGGCGCGACCATAGCGAGTACGCGATGGCGGAGATGAGTGCCATATAGATAATGAGCGCGATGGCGGGGATGATCGCGGTGGGGGAGAGCGCGCCGCCCATCAAAAACCCGATGGCGGTGAGGACCAGGCCGCCGACCAAGAACTGCCACCCGGCAAGCAAGACACCGTCGTGCTCGCGCGAGAAGATGCCGATCAGGCAGGTCGACAGGGCACCCGCGACGGTGGAGGCCAGGATAAAGCCCTCGCCGTCGAGCGTAAAGCCAAAGGTGCCGTCCGCGCCCGAAAGGTTGACGAGCGCGACGCCGGCAAAGCCCAGTACACAGCCGAGCACCTTGGCCGCATCGAGCTTTTCGGTGCGAAACGCCAGGGCGGCAAAGAGGATTGCGAGGAAGTTGGCGCTGGCCTCGATGATGGAGCTCGACATGGCGCTGGCGCGCGAGAGGCCCAGATAGAAAAAGAAGTACTGCCCGATAGTCTGGAAGAGCGACAAGACAAAGATGGGCTTGATGTCGCGAGCCTGCGGAATGAGGGGGCGGCGTTGGGCCGCACTCATCCCAACGATAACCAGGGCGCCGGCAAGCGTGAAGCGCAAGCCCGCAAAGAGTAGCTGCGAGGCGCTATCGTGCGCCGGGATCCCAAAGAGTGCGTAGCCGATCTTGATGCAGGGAAAGGCCGATCCCCAGAGTGCACAGCAAACAAGACAGCCCAGGATGAGTCCGGGCAGGGTGGCGAGATACGGCTTGCGGCTTTCCATGATGTCCTTCCTACATGCGCGAAGCAAAAAAGAACCCGCCACCGGATGTGTCGGTGGCGGGTGTTGTTACCCGAGGGGATTGTACCCGATGGGAAAGGCTTAGGCGAAGTAGGCTACGCCGCTCTCAAAGATCGGCATGAACTTGTCGCCGGGGACATGCTCGGGCACGTTGCGGTACAGGTTGTCGCCGCGACGCTCGGCATGGCCCATCTTGCCCAGGACGCGGCCGTCGGGGCTCGTGATGCCCTCGATGGCGAGTGCGGAGCCGTTGGGGTTGACGGAAAGGTCCATGCTGGGCTTGCCGTCCTCGCCCACGTACTGCGTGGCGACCTGGCCGTTGGCGATCAGCTGGGCGAGCACCTCGTCGTTGGCGACAAAGCGGCCCTCGCCGTGGCTGATGGCGACGGTGTAGGGGTCGTCGAGGCTGCACTGCGACAGCCACGGGGACAGGTTGGACGAGATGCGGGTGCGCACCAGGCGGCTCTGATGGCGACCGATGGTGTTGAACGTCAGCGTGGGCGCATCGGGCGTGGCGTCGACGATGTCGCCGTAGGGTACCAGGCCGAGCTTGATCAGGGCCTGGAAGCCGTTGCAGATGCCCAGCATCAGGCCGTCGCGGGCCTTGAGCAGGTCGCGAACTGCCTCGGTGACCTCGGGAGCGCGGAAGAACGCCGTGATGAACTTGGCGGAGCCGTCGGGCTCGTCGCCGCCCGAGAAGCCGCCGGGGATCATGACGATCTGGCTTTGGCGGATGCGACGGGCAAGCTCGTGGGTGCTTTCGGCAACAGCCTCGGGCGTGAGGTTGTTGATCACGAAGGTGTCGGCCTCGGCGCCGGCGGCGCGGAAGGCGCGGGCGCTGTCGTACTCGCAGTTGTTGCCGGGGAACACCGGGATAATCACGCGCGGGCGGGCGATTTTGGCGCCGCCGTACACGTGGATATCCTTGGTGCGATAGTCGATGGTCTCGACCTCGGGCTGCTCGCCGGTGCTGCGGTAGGCAAAGACGCCTTCGATGCCGCTCTCCCAGGCCTCTTGGAGCTCGGAGAGCTCGATGACCTCGGAGCCGGTGTCGATGACATAGCCCTCGACGGTGGTGCCCAGGGGCTCGACGACAACGCCGTCGGCGACCTCGGGCAGCTCGGCGTCATCGGCGAGCTCGACGATAAAGCTGCCGTAGAGCGGGGTGAAGAAGCTCTCCACGTCCACATCCTCGGCAAGCTCGATACCGATCTGGTTGCCGACGCACATCTTAAAGAGGCTCTCGGCGCCGCAGCCGTAGCCGGGCGTGGAGATGGCCAGGGCGTTGCCGGTAGCAGTGAGCGCCTCGACGGCGTCAAATGCGGCGAGCAGCTGCTGGGCATCGGGACGGTAGTCCTCGCCGTAGGTGGCGGGGGCGATGCGGACGACGCGGTGCGTCAGACCCTTGAACTCAGGGGAGACAGCGCGCGCCGCGCGGCCCACGGCCACAGCGAAGCTGATCAGGGTCGGCGGAACGTTGAGCTCGCCGGCCTCGTCCTCAAAGGAGCCGCTCATGGAGTCCTTGCCGCCGATGGCGCCGGCACCCAGATCGACCTGGGCCATAAGGGCACCCAGGACGGCTGCCATGGGCTTGCCCCAACGCTCGGCCTCGGTGCGCAGGCGCTCGAAGTACTCCTGGAAGGAGAGGTAGGCGCGCTTGTGCTCAAAGCCGGCGGCAACGAGCTTGGCGATGGACTCGACTACGGACAGGTAGGCGCCCGCAAACTGGTCGGCCTCCATCAGGTAGGGGTTGAAGCCCCATGCCATAGCGCTCGCCGTGGTGGTCTCGCCGTCCACGGGGAACTTGGCGACCATGGCAGAGCTCGGAGTGAGCTGCGTCTTGCCGCCAAAGGGCATGAGCACGGTCGCGGCGCCGATGGTGGAGTCGAAGCGCTCGGAAAGGCCCTTGTTGGAGGCGACGTTGAGGTCGGTGACAAGCGAGGTCATGCGCTCGGCAAGCGTGGTGCCGGCCCAGCTGGGCTGCCACACGCTACGGGCGCAGACGTGGGCGACCTGGTGCTTGGGCGCACCGTTGGAGTTGAGGAACTCGCGGGACAGGTCGACGATGGCGACGCCGTTCCAGGCCATGCGCATGCGCGGCTCGGCGGTAACCTCGGCGATGACGGTCGCCTCCAGGTTCTCCTCGGCGGCGTAGCCCATGAACTCATCGACGTCACCATCGGCGACGGCGCAGGCCATGCGCTCCTGGGACTCGGAGATGGCGAGCTCAGTGCCGTCAAGACCGTCGTACTTCTTGGTCACGGTGTCCAGGTCCACGTACAGGCCGTCGGCAAGCTCGCCCACGGCGACCGAGACGCCGCCAGCGCCAAAGTCATTGCAGCGCTTGATCAGACGGCAGGCGTCGCCGCGGCGGAACAGGCGCTGCAGCTTGCGCTCGACCGGGGCGTTGCCCTTCTGGACCTCGGCACCCGAGGTCTCGATGGACTCGGTGTTCTGGGTCTTGGAAGAGCCGGTAGCGCCACCGATGCCATCACGGCCAGTGCGGCCGCCCAGCAGGATGATCTTGTCGGTGGGGGCGGGGCACTCGCGACGCACGTGGTTTGCCGGGGTGGCGCCCACGACGGCGCCGACCTCCATACGCTTGGCGACGTAGCCGGGGTGATAGAGTTCGTTGACCTGACCGGTGGCAAGGCCGATCTGGTTGCCGTAGCTGGAGTAGCCGGCGGCAGCAGTGGTCACGAGCTTACGCTGCGGCAGCTTGCCCTCGAGCGTCTCGGACACGGGGACGGTGGGGTCGCCGGCGCCGGTGACACGCATGGCCTGGTACACGTAGCTGCGGCCCGACAGCGGGTCGCGGATGGCACCGCCCACGCAGGTGGCGGCACCACCGAAGGGCTCGATCTCGGTCGGGTGGTTGTGGGTCTCGTTCTTAAAGAGGAACAGCCAGTCCTGGTCCTCGCCGTCGACATCGACCTTCACCTTGACGGTGCAGGCGTTGATCTCCTCGGACTCGTCGACATCGGTCATGACGCCGGTCTTCTTGAGGTACTTGGCGCCGATGGTGCCCATGTCCATGAGGCAGACGGGCTTGGTGTCGCGACCGAGTTCGTGGCGCATCTCCATGTAGCGGTCGAAGGCCTGCTGCACCACGGCGTCGTCGATCGTCACGTCGTCCAGGACGGTGCCGAAGGTGGTGTGGCGGCAGTGATCAGACCAGTAGGTGTCGATCACGCGGATCTCGGTGATGGTGGGGTCGCGATCCTCATCGCGGAAGTACTGCTGGCAGAAGGCGATGTCCGCCTCGTCCATGGCAAGGCCGCGCTCGGAAATAAAGGCGGCAAGGCCGGCTTCGTCGAGCTCGCGGAAACCGTCGAGCACCTCGACGGGCTGGGGCTCGGGGGTCTCCATGTACAGCGTCTCGGGCAGGTCGAGCGAGGCGATGCGCGCCTCGACGGGGTTCACCACGTAGTGCTTGATGGCATCGATGGCGGCCTCGTCCAGAGCGCCCGAGATCATATAGACCTTGGCGGAGCGCACGGCGGGGCGCTCGCCCTGGCTGATGAGCTGCACGCACTCGCTGGCGGAGTCGGCGCGCTGGTCAAACTGGCCAGGCAGGAATTCGACGGCAAAGACGGCGCCATCGCTTGCGGGGAGCTCGTCGTAGGTCACATCGACCTGGGGCTCGCTAAAGACGGTCGGCACGCAGGACCGGAAAAGCTCCTTGTCGATGCCCTCGACGTCGTAGCGGTTGATAATCCTCAGGGCCTCGATGCCCTTGATGCCGAGAATTTCGGTCAGCTCGCCCTTGAGCTGCTGAGCCTCGACGTCGAACCCGGGTTTCTTCTCCACGTAGATACGAGAGACCATTGGTTCCTGCCTTCCTGATCGGTTGGGCGTACGGTACGGTATGCGGCAGCGGTCGGTTTGCGGGGTCTGCCCTGCGGTCGCCTTGAGCCACATGTTTGTAAACCTCACTATGATACGACAGCTCGCGGCGCGTTGAGGACGGCGAGGGTGCTACAGTGAAGCGCAAACAAGAGAAAGGCATCACATGGCATTCGTTTCGCTCGCCATCATCGCACTCGTGGCCTTTGCGAGTCCTTTTATCGCCTCGGCGATTCCCGGAAAACCCGTTCCCGAGACGGTCTTTTTGCTCGTGCTCGGCGCGGTACTGGGACCCCATATGCTCGGCGTCATCCATGTAGATGCTGAGGTCTCGCTGGTGTCCGAGCTGGGCCTGGCCTTTTTGTTCCTGCTTGCCGGCTTTGAGATCGACCCCAAGAGCATCACGGGCGTCGAGGGGCGCTACGGCTTGGCGACGTGGGTCGTCACGTTTGGTATCGCCTGGCTTGCCGTGCGCTTTACCCCGTGGTTCTCAGTCAGTCATTTCGACGGTATCGCCGTGACGCTTGCCCTCACTTCGACGGCGCTCGGTACGCTTGTGCCCATCATGCGTGAGCGCTCGCTCACCGGCACGCGCGTGGGCGACTCGATTCTCGCGTATGGCACTTGGGGCGAGCTCGGTCCCGTGCTCGCCATGTCGGTGCTGTTGTCTGCCCGTACGGGTGTCGAGACGCTGTTGATCTTGGGGCTGTTCGCCGTGGTGTGCGTGCTGCTTGCCGTGGTCCCCAGTCGCTCCAAGCGTATTGGCAGCCGCTTCTTTGCCTTTATTCAGGAGCGCGCCGATACGACTTCTCAGACGTTCGTGCGCCTCACAGTGCTCATCCTGGTCACGCTCGTGGCGTTTTCCGCCATTTTTAGCCTCGATATCGTGTTGGGCGCTTTTGCCGCGGGCTTTGTCCTGCGCTATATCATCCCCGAGGGCAACCATACGCTCGAGCTTAAACTCGATGGCCTTGCCTATGGCTTTTTGATCCCGGTGTTCTTTACCGTGTCGGGTGCCAAGATCGACCTGACTGCTGTAGCATCGCGCCCCGGCTTGCTCGTGGGCTTTATCGTGGCGTTGCTGGTTATCCGCGCCGTGCCCATTCTTATTTCCATGAGCATTTGTCCTGCGACGCGCGATGTGTCGGCGTATGGCCGCATTACCGTGGCCCTGTACTGCACCACGGCGCTGCCGATTATCGTCGCCGTGACGAGCGTCGCTGTCAACGCCGGCGCATTATCACAGGGCGTCGCTTCGGTTATGGTGGCGGCCGGCGCCATCACGGTGTTCCTGATGCCACTGCTCGCGCAGCTCTTCTACCGCGTGGTCGATGCCGCGCCGGTTGCCGCCGTGGCAGAGGTTGCCGAGCATCCATCCGATGCGCTCGACATCCTGCGCGCCCACCACGACCTAGCGAGCCTGCTCGCACGCGAGCACGAGCTGCTGACATCGCATGGCCATGGTCGCGTATTCGAGGGCCTGCCTACGCTCGATACGATTGCCGAGCGTCTTTCCGCCGAGGCAGCGAGCGGCCACATCGATGCCCGCATCGTGGACGCGGCGCATCTTCTTGCCGATAAGACCTATGGTGATGAGGTTGACCCGTCCGAGCTGACTCCGCGCGAGCGTCGCCGCCTGGAGCGCGCCAAGCTCGCCGTGCATGAGTATCGCCGTCGCATGCTGGAGCTTTATGCGCATGAAGAAGCCGACGAGGACGACGGCAAATAGCCGACGCTGGTGCGGAGGTGACATTCCCGTTTGAGGACGGACGCGAAACGGGACGCAGTTTCCCTTCAAACAGAAGAAGACGCGCTGCCCGCAGTTGATGCGGGCAGCGCGCCTTTTTTGGTTGAGCTATGTTGGGGCCAGGGGCCAAAGCTTGTGGCCTCTTAGGAGCGGGCGGCTCCGTCGACGGGGAGCACGGCACCCGTAACATAGGAGGACATGTCGCTCGCCAAGAAAACAAAAGCGTTGGCGACATCCTCGGGCTCGCCCATGCGACCCAGCGGAATGGTGGCGATGATGGGCTTGATGACCTCTTCGGGCAGGTTGGCGACCATATCGGTCTTGGTTACGCCAGGTGCGACGGCGTTGACGCGAATGCCCATGGGGGCGAGCTCGCGCGAGAGCGACTGGACCATGCCGTTGACGGCGAACTTGGACGTGGGATAGCCGACGCCGGAGGGCTGACCGTACTTGGCGACCATCGAGCTCGTGGTGGTGATGGTGCCGCCGTGGCCGGCCTCGGTCATGATCTTGGCGGCAGCCTGGTGGCCATTAAAGACGGCGACGACGTTGAGGTCCATGACCTTTGCAAACTCCTCGGCCGTGTAGTCCAAAAGGGGCGAGCGCTGGGAGATGCCGGCATTGTTGACGACCGTGTCCAGGCCGCCCATATCGGTGGCAGCTTGGGTAAAGGCCTCGGTTACGGCCTCGAGCGAGGTGAGGTCGCAGGAGCGGCCCCAGACCTTGGCCTCGGGATAGGCGGCCGCCAGCTTCTCAACGGCTGCGTCGGCAGTTTCCTGGCGCGAGCCAAAGACGGTGACGGCGGCGCCCTCCTCGATAAAACGGCAGGCGATGGCATAGCCGATACCGCGCGTGCCTCCGGTGATGATTGCTTTCTTGCCCTCGAGCAACATAGTGCTTCCTCTCATCGCGGGCGGACATTCGCAGCACAGCGTAGCGGTAGCCGGAATCGGCCGCGTTTGCATATCGGTGAACGGTAGCCCGCGTTACCGATGAACGGCTCGTGCAAATGCCGCTTTGCCGCTGTGCTTAGAAGCCGGATAGAAAAGGGCTCCCGTCCCACATAGGACGGGAGCCCCCCGAGGCGCGTATTGTTAAGCGGGTGTTGGACTAGTTGGCCATAACGCCTTCGGTCCAGGCCTCGACGTCCTCGATACGCAGGACGTTGGCGACCTCGGCCACGCAGTCGACGCTGGCAAGCTCGGCGGCGGCAGCCTGGACGTCCTTCTCGAGCGCGCGGTGCGTCAGGAAGATGACCGAGCAGGCATCGCTGACGCCCGACTTGCCGTCCTCGACCTGGTTGATGAGCGAGATCGAGATGTTGTGCTTGGCAAAGATGTCGACCGTCTCGGACAGGGCGCCCACGCGGTCGGCGACCTTCAGGCGCACATAGTACTTGGTCTGGAGCTCGTCCATGGGCTTAAAGGCGAGGTTGTGGCCATAGGGCTCAATCTCGGGCAGCGGAGCCACGCCGCGGCTGATCTGCTCGGAGAGCGACAGGATATCGCCCACGACGGCGCTCGCGGTGGGGAAGGAGCCTGCGCCGGCACCGTAGAACATGGTCTCGCCCACGGCGTCGCCTACCACGTAGACAGCGTTCATGGCGCCGTTGACCTTGGCAAGCATGTGGTCGGCGGGGATCAGCGTGGGATGCACGCGGACGTCGACGCCGGCGTCGGTGTTGCGGGCGATGCCCAGCAGCTTAATGGTGTAGCCGAGCTCGCGGGCCTGAGTGATGTCCTCGGCGCCGATGGTGCGGATACCCTGCTGGTACACATCGTCGGTGGTCACGCGGGTGCCAAAGCCGATGGAGGCAAGGATGGCCGTCTTGCTGGCGGCGTCGAAGCCGTCGACGTCTGCGGACGGGTCGGCCTCGGCATAGCCCTTGGCCTGCGCGTCGGCAAGCACGTCGGCGTAATCGGCGCCCTCGGCGTCCATGCGCGACAGGATATAGTTGGTGGTGCCGTTGAGGATGCCGGCGATGGTCAGGATCTTGTTGCCCACTAGGTCGTGCTCGAGCGTGCTGACAATGGGGATGCCACCGCCGCAGCTGGCCTCGCACTTAATCTGCACGCCGCACGCGCGCGCCTTTTCGGCGAGCGTCTCGACGTGACGGCCCAGCAGGGCCTTGTTGGCAGAGACGACGTGCTTGCCGTTCTCGAAGGCGGTGGTGAAGATCTCGGTTGCGGGATGCTCGCCGCCGATCAGCTCGACGACGATGTCGACGGCGGGGTCGGTGACGACGTCGTGCCAGTCACTCGTGAAGGCCTCGCGCTCAATGCCTGCCGCCTCGGCCTGCTCCCAGGCAAGCGCGCAGGCGCGGGTCAGCTTAAGGTCGATGCCGTAGGCTGCCAGGTACTCATCGTGGTGGCTCTTGATCAGACGGGCCACGCCGCCGCCGACGGTTCCCAGGCCGATCAGACCGACGTTCACGGTGCGCAGGGGTTCGCTCATAGATAGCTCCTTCGTGCATCTCATGGATGGATTAACCGCTTAAAGGTTGAGTGCATTCTAGCGTGAACAGAGGGCGCGTGCTCGCCAGGCAACAGGAGTCGCACAAAACGGCACCCCCGAAACGCTGCGGAAACATTGGAAACATGCTCGCTACAAACGGAACTCCGTAACAAACTGTCAACGTTTGCACCATAAGGTTTGCCCTGTACCGCAAGACGGCCGCATCGCGGCTAGCGAAAAGGGGGACACCATGTTTATTAAGAGCGGGAACGCTTGTAACAGAATGGAAACATTACTTTTACACAATAAAGTGGCATTACTGCATAAAAAAATAGAAATACGCAGAAATATGGATAAATGAACAAATCCAAAGAAAAGTTGAAATATTCGCCACTTTTCCTAACTAAAGCGTCTACTATTTTGCGAACGCCGAACACGGCGAAGGATGGCCTGTCGGGTAACCGAAACCCGACGAGATTTGAGAGGAGAGCCGCATGTCGAGCCTCACCGGTAAGTCATTGAACCCTGTTATGAATCGCAGGAGCGTTATCGCGAGCGCAGCAGGTCTGGGGGCGATGTCCATTCTAGCTGGCTGCTCCTCCAACGGCGGCGACAGCGGTTCCGCGTCGGGCGACGCTTCGTTTAAGATCGGCACCATCGGCCCGCTGACCGGCGCCAACGCGTCCTACGGCAAGTCCGTTACACAGGCTGTCGAGCTTGGCTGCAAGGATTTCTCGACTAAGGAGCTGCCGCTTGTCAGCAAGGCCGAGGACGACCAGGCTGACGGTGAGAAGGCCGTCAACGCCTTCAACACCCTGCTCGACTGGGGCATGCAGGCCCTCGTCGGTCCGACCACCACGGGTGCGTCGGTCGCCGTTGCCGCCGAGTGCGGCAACGACCCCGAGACGTTCATGATCACCCCGTCTGCGTCCTCCGAGGACGTTACCAAGGGCAAGGATTGCGTCTTCCAGGTTTGCTTTACCGACCCCAACCAAGGTGTCAACGCTGCCAAGTTCCTGGCAGAGAAGTATGCGAACGAGAAGTTCGTGCTGTTCTATAACTCCGGCGACGCCTATTCTTCGGGCATCGCAGATTCCTTTAAGGCCCAGGCCGCTAAGTCTAAGCTTGAGATTGTCGACGAGGAGACCTTTAAGGACGACTCCGCCACGAGCTTTACCAACCAGCTGACCAAGGCCAAGCAGGCAGGCGCCACCATGATCTTTGCGCCGATCTACTACACGCCGGCGTCCGTCCTGCTCAAGAACGCCAAGGACATGGGCTACGACGTCAAGATGATGGGCTGCGACGGCATGGACGGCATCCTGGGCGTTGAGGGCTTCGACACCTCTCTTGCCGAGGGTCTGCTGCTCATGACCCCGTTCTCCGCCGACGACGAGAAGAACGCCGACTTCGTCAACGCTTACAAGGATAAGTACGGCGATACCCCCGACCAGTTTGCCGCCGACGCCTACGACGGCGTGCATGCTGTGGTCGAGGCTCTCAAGGAGGCCGCCCTGGGCGTCGACGCCGACCCCACCGAGGTTGCCGAGAAGCTTCCCGAGGCTATGCTCAAGATTACCGTTGACGGTCTGACTGGCAAGCTCTCCTGGAACGACAAGGGTCAGGTCCAGAAGGACCCGACGGCGTACGTCATTACCGACGGCAAGTACGTACAGGCCTAATAGGCCGCCTTATATAGAGCGGTTTTGATCCCAAGCAGGGGAGGTTTTGGCCTTCCCTGCTTGCTTGGTATCTAGGGACGATGTAACGTCCCTGTTTCATACATCAACTGGAAACCTATTCGAAAGGGGGATGTGGAACATGACGGTCTTTATCCAATACCTGGTCAACGGCCTGTCCATGGGCAGCGTCTACGCCATCATCGCGTTGGGCTACACCATGGTCTACGGTATCGCCAAGATGCTGAACTTCGCTCACGGCGACGTCATCATGGTTGGTGCCTATGTCTCGTTCTGCGCCACGTCGTATCTCGGCCTCCCGGGCTGGGCATCTGTAATTCTCTCTTGCGCGGTCTGCACGATTCTCGGTGTTCTCATTGAGGGCCTGGCCTATAAGCCGCTGCGCCAGGCGGGCCCGCTGGCCGTTTTGATCACGGCTATCGGCGTGTCCTACTTCCTGCAGAATGCCGCGCAGCTCCTGTGGGGCGCCACGCCCAAGAACTTTACTTCGCTCGTCACCTTCCCAGTGCCGGAGTTCTTGGCCAAGTACAACGTGAGCGCCGTATCGCTCGTCACCATCGTCGCCTGCCTGGTGATCATGGCCGGCCTGGTGTTCTTTACGGGTAAGACCAAGATGGGCAAGGCCATGCGTGCCGTGTCCGAGGACAAGGCCGCCGCTCAGCTCATGGGCATCAACGTTAACCGCACCATCTCGATGACGTTTGCCATCGGCTCGGCGCTTGCCGCTATCGCCGGCGTGCTCCTGTGCTCCTACTCGCCGGTGCTGCAGCCCACCACGGGCGCCATGCCCGGCATCAAGGCTTTCGACGCTGCCGTCTTCGGCGGCATCGGCTCCATTCCCGGCGCCTTTGTCGGCGGCATTCTCATCGGCATCATCGAGGCGATGGCCCAGGCCTACATTTCCACGAGTCTTGCCAACTCCATCGTCTTTGGTGTTCTGATTATCGTCCTGCTCGTCAAGCCTGCCGGCCTCTTGGGCAAGTACGTCCCCGAGAAGGTGTAGGTGAGCGCTATGAAGTTCCTTAAAGACAAGCAGACGCGTCACGACTTTGTCACGTACGCCATGTGCATCGTGGCATTCGCCATCGTGTTCTTTATGCAGTCCAACCATATGATCCCGCGCATGATCGCCGGTCAGCTGGTCCCCATCACGGCCTACATCGTTATGGCCATCTCGCTCAACCTCGTCGTCGGTATCGCGGGCGACTTGTCGCTGGGCCACGCGGGCTTTATGAGCGTCGGCGCCTATACGGGCATCGTTACCGCCGTCGCCCTCGAGAGCGCCGTTCCCTCCGATCCAATACGTCTTGTCATCAGCATTGTGGTCGGCGCTATCGCCGCTGCCATCTTGGGCTTCTTGATCGGTATCCCGGTCCTGCGCCTGAGCGGCGACTATCTGGCCATCGTGACCCTGGCTTTTGGCGAGATCATCAAAGAGATCGTCACCTGCCTCATTGTGGGTGTCGACTCCCGCGGCCTGCATGTGATCTTTAACATCACGGGCAACTCCACGATCGACGACCTGCACCTGCTCGAGGACGGCACCGCCATCATCAAGGGCGCCCAGGGTGCCTCGGGCGTGTCGACGTACTCGACCTTCCTCGCCGGTGCCATCCTGGTCATGGTCGCGCTCGTGATTGTACTCAACCTGGTGCGCAGCCGTACCGGCCGTGCCATCATGGCCGTGCGCGATAACAAGATTGCAGCCGAGTCCGTAGGCATCTCCGTCACCGAGTACCGCATGATCGCCTTCGTGGTTTCCGCTGCCCTCGCCGGTGCTGCCGGAGCTCTCTTCGGCGGTAACTTCTCGCAGCTCTCCGCCACCAAGTTCGACTTCAACACGTCGATCCTCATCCTGGTGTTCGTGGTCCTGGGCGGTCTGGGCAACATGCGCGGCTCCGTCATCGCGGCGGCGTTG
Source organism: Collinsella sp. AF37-9 (assembly GCF_003475115.1). Lineage (NCBI taxonomy): Bacteria > Bacillati > Actinomycetota > Coriobacteriia > Coriobacteriales > Coriobacteriaceae > Collinsella > Collinsella sp. AF37-9. The sequence continues at coordinate 168,750 of NZ_QROQ01000002.1, forward strand.
CTCACGGTGCTTCCTGAGCTGCTCCGTCAGTTCTCGGACTACCGCATGCTCATCTACGCCATCGTGCTGATCCTGGTCATGATCTTTACCAACAACCCGCAGCTCAAGGCGTTCTTCGGTCGCGTCAAGGACCGTTTTGCTTCCAAGAAGGAGGTGGCAGCCGATGCCCAGTAAATTTGAGTTCAACAAGGGCAAGATGGTCCCGTATCCTTCTGGCGCCATCGTTCCCGATCGCGACCTGGGCCAGCGCCCGGCGCTCGAGTGCATCCACCTGGGCATTGAGTTCGGTGGCCTTAAGGCAGTCGACGACTTTAGCCTGACTATCGGCAAGACCGAGATCGCCGGCCTGATCGGCCCCAATGGTGCCGGTAAGACCACGGTCTTCAACCTGCTCACCAAGGTGTACCAGCCCACGCACGGCACCATCCTGCTCGACGGTGAGGACACCTCGGGCAAGTCGGTCTACCAGGTCAACCGCATGGGTATTGCCCGCACCTTCCAAAACATCCGCCTGTTTAACACCATGACGGTGGAGGATAACGTTAAGGTCGGCCTGCATAACCAGGAGCGTTACTCCGGCTTTGAGGGCGTGCTGCGCCTGCCGACGTATTGGAAGCACGAGAAGGCCGCCCACGAGCGCGCCATGGAGCTGCTGTCCATCTTTGATATGGAGCATCTGGCAAATGAGCAGGCCGGCTCGCTGCCTTACGGCGCTCAGCGTCGTCTGGAGATCGTCCGTGCGCTTGCCACCAACCCCAAGCTGCTGCTGCTCGACGAGCCTGCCGCCGGCATGAACCCGTCCGAGACCGCCGAGCTCATGGAGAACATCGTCAAGATTCGTGACACCTTCGGCATCGCCATCATGCTTATCGAGCACGACATGTCGCTCGTTATGAACATCTGTGAGGGCATCTGCGTGCTCAACTTTGGTAAGGTCATCGCCAAGGGCACGGCCGAGGAAATCCAGAACAACGACGCCGTTATCGAGGCGTATCTGGGCAAGCAGGATAAGGGGGAGAACTAAATGGCAGAGCCGATGCTTTCCGTCTACAACATCAACGTCTGGTACGGTGCCATCCACGCCATCAAGGACATCTCCTTTAACGTCAACGAGGGCGAGATCGTGGCTCTGATCGGTGCGAACGGTGCCGGCAAGTCCACAACGCTCAAGACCGTCTCGGGCCTGCTGCGCTCCAAGACCGGCTCCATCAAGTTTATGGGCGAGGACATTACTCATACGCCCGCCGATAAGCTGGTTGGTAAGGGCCTGGCCCAGGTGCCCGAGGGCCGTCGCGCCTTTTTGCAGATGACGGTCGAGGAGAACCTGGAGATGGGCGCCTACACGCAGCCCAAGTCCACGGTTGCTCCGGGCCTTGAGCGCGTCTACGAGCAGTTCCCGCGCCTGAAGGAGCGCCGTCGCCAGGTCGCCGGCACCCTTTCGGGTGGCGAGCAGCAGATGCTCGTTATGGGCCGCGCCCTTATGAGTAACCCCAAACTGCTTATGCTCGACGAACCTTCCATGGGTCTGGCGCCGATTCTGATTGAGCAGATCTTCCAGATTGTCGAGGACCTGCACAAGGCCGGCACCACGGTGCTTCTGGTCGAGCAGAACGCGCAGATGGCGCTCTCGATCGCCACACGCGGCTACGTGCTCGAGACCGGCAAGATCACCATGACCGGCACCGGCCAAGAGCTCCTGCACGACGATAACGTCCGCAAGGCCTATCTCGGTGGCTAGGAGGTTCCGCCGTTCTACCGAACGGCGGACCGGCCGACGCTGCGCGGGCGCCCTGATCGACGTGCCGAAGCTCCTCACCCTTGGGGCTATGCCGCGGTACGAGGCCAGGTGGTCATGGTCCGGGAACCTCGCGATGTCGAATGACACCGCGAGGTTCGCCGCCGTCCTCGGCGACCTCGACCCCCGAGTGGGCGATCCCCACGCGCTAACGCCTGCAAACAAGGGGATCGCCAAGACGCCGCCGGGCACCTCCGTCATAGACGTGGAAGTGCGGCCGCGCTGAAGCTCTGCGCGGTGTCTGCTCGCTTATGTGCGCATCACGAAGGAAGACCAGATCGGTGAGCGGGATTGGCCCGAAGTCGAGAGATTCCCATCAGCCTCTCGTCGGTCGATGACCGGTTCACCACGCAGGAAGAGCGTGACGGAAGGTCTCGCAAAAAGGCTCCGAGCGCGGCGTGCTCATGCCCGTCGTGGTGCGCCCGAAGGGGGGACGGCTGCTACGAGCTCGATCATTTGCGAGGAGAAGACGAACCAGTCGTTGCAGATCCAATATGGATCTCGCCGACCTCGGCAAGCTGCTCGATGAGCGGAAGCCCTGTCGGGTCGTCTATTTCAACACCACCCAGAATGATGGTGTCATCGCGCAGGTCGATCTGTGTGTTGAACACAGCGAGGTTAAAGCCGGAGGCCACAAATCCGATAGCAGCCAGGACGAGCCCCGTGGCAACAAGCCCACCCGCTACGGCAAGGTAAATCTTTTTTACGCTGGACATGTTTGCACTCCTTCCTATGCCGTAAGCGGCGCCGCTTCAGCGCCCCTGCGGCTCTTATTGCCTCGATCTTTCCAGAAGGGCGAAACGGCTTTCTTCGCCCAAAGGGCAGAGAGGCACGCGATCTGCTTGGACGCCGTCCAGGCACCGGCTCCCGCGAGGAGCGCCACACCGATGGAAACGAATCCCATTCCCATCGAGGTTAAAACGTACGGAACATGCCCGATAATGATGCCGTCCGCGGTGAACAGGAGCCCCACCACGCCCGCGCCCCCGAATGCCGCGGCCACGATCCACACGCAGAGCGCAAGAACCCAAATGCAGATGTAGACTGTAGCGGCAACGGCGACGAACGCGAGCAGCAGCGGAATCCATACCGGAGAGCCCACGATGGCGAGCGCCCATAGAAGCGCCGTGCTCTTGCGCTTGGTCCTCGCAATTGCGCGCGGCACGGCGGGCAGTTCGTCGAGCGTTGCCTCGGCGACCTCACCGAGCGTGCCCATGGCGGCCACAGCCTCGGCCTCCGTCATGCCGTCCTCCATACGGTCGGCGATGGCCTCCGCGTAGAACTCCTGCGTTTCCCTACCTGATCTGCCGGCAGGCAGGCCAGAAGCTCGCCCAGCCGGTTCAAGAACTCATCGCGCGTCATGGTGCGCTCCCTTCACGTAACGGTAGATTTCCTGCACGGATGGCCATTCGGCGAGGAACTCGGCGATACGCTCATGCCCGGTTTCCGTGATGCGGTAGTACCTTCGCAGCCGCCCGTTGTGCTCGGCGGAGCGCGCCGTGATGCACCCCGCTTTCTCCAGGCGCTTGAGCAACGGATAGAGCGTGGACTCCGTGAGCCCCATGCTCGCGGGCACGTCCTTCACGATCTGATAGCCGTAGGATTCCTCGCCCGAGACGGCCGCGAGCACGCAGGCCTCGAGGAAGCCGCGCTTCATCTGTGCCTCCATCCGCACACCTCCTTTCGTAGTATACTGTGCAACACCTACTATATGACACATAGTATATGATGTCAACAGTTGTCGTATAGGGAGTCCGGTCTGTCTGTCCCCGGTATAGCGACGAGTGTCGGTTGACGCATCGCGCGAAACACCAACCAGTGCTCCTTTGATGCAACTCTCATTCGACCACATTTCTGAGCAGCTACCTTCACGCACCAAAGCGTGCCTCATCCCGGGATAGTCGTTGGGGACGTTCTTGAATGAATAGTCGTTTAAGAACGTCCATTACAGTCGAAATTGTCAGCCCGGGACCGTCTCGGGCTACGATTGAGGCGCGCCCAGAACGGGCCGCCGACCG